>DATBKN010000225.1:0-4042 GCA_036555845.1 Gemmatimonadaceae bacterium
GCCGCCGCGTTGCGCACGATGCTGCGCACGGTCGGCATATCGAAATACTCCACGCGGCGGCCTAACGCGTACGCCATCAGATTGCGCGTGAACGTGCGGAGCAGCGATTCACGCCGCTTGAGCAGCGCCTCTCGCAGATCCGACGGACTCGCGACCGGCGAGCCGTCCCACAGCTCGCTGCGGGGATCTACCGGACTGCCGTTGTCGCGTACGCGCCAGCGTCCCGACACATCGTAGTTCTCCAGCGCCAGGCCGATCGGATCCATCATGCGATGACACGAATTGCACGTTGGATTCTTGCGGTGCTGTTCCATGCGCTCGCGAACCGTGAGGAGCTTTCCTTCGTTGGCCGCTGGTGTCGCTTCGAGATCGGGAACGCCCGGCGGTGGCGGCGGCGGCGGGCTGTGCAGGAAGACCTCCATCACCCACTTCCCGCGCTCGACAGCCGATGTGCGCATCGCGTGAGACGTGAGCGTGAGGATGCTGGCGTGCGCCAGCAGCCCTCGGCGTTGCGGGTCCGTATACGTGTAGCGGCGGAACTCGTTGCCCGAGACGTTAGGTATTCCGTAGTGAATCGCCAGCCGCTCGTTGATGAACGTGTAATCTGCGTTCCACAGCTCCATTACGCTGCGATTCTCGCGCACGAGGTTCTGGAAGAAGACTTCCGTCTCCTTGCGCATCGCCACGCGAAGCTGCTCGTCGAAATCTGGATACTGCCTAACGTCCGGCTGCACCTTGGCCAGATCCTGCAGCCGCAGCCACTGCGCTCCGAAACGCGTCGCCAGTGCCTCGGCGCGCGGATCATCCATCATGCGATGGACCTGACGTTGCAGCACCGCTGGATCCGACAGCTTGCCTGCGCTGGCCAGCGAAAGCAGCTCGTGATCCGGCGGCGCAGACCAGAGGAAAAACGACAGCCGCGACGCCAGGGCGATGTCGCTCAGCCGGTAACTGTCGCCTTCTTTCACGCTCGCCGGCGAGCGCTCGAATCGGAAAACGAAATCGGGACTGGCAAGGACCGCCTGGAGTCCCGTGCGCACGCCCGTCTCGAAGGCGTTAGGCATGTCCCCTTTGGCAGCTCCGTCGTACAGCGACATCAAACCTTGCACGTCGCTCGGCGTGAGCGGACGCCGGTACGCGGCGCTCCCAAAGCGCGTGAGAATCTTTTCGGCACAAGGCCGCGCTTCGCTCGCTGCCTTGGGCTGGCAGGTGAAAATCCGCCGCCGGACGGGAGTATCCGAAACGCCCGTCGGATTCTCCGGACCGGTAATCACCAGGTCGCGAAGGTGCGGCAGCAGCGAGAAGCCATACGCGGCCGCCGTCGACGTGCTGTTGAGCGACCACTTGAGCGGCGAGATCAAATCCTGAGCGACAGCCTGAAATGCGGGCGGAACGAAGACGGCTGAAACGCGGTGCGGGCCGGCCGTCACTCGAATCGGCTCAGTCAACATCGACGCGCCGTTTGGATCGCCGGCGTGCATGAATCGGTCGACGCCAAGCAGCGCCACGCGCTCGCCATCGATCGAGATTTCCATCTCTTCGCCGCGCGCGTTCTGGCCCGCGAAGCCGCCCGTCGTCTCGTGGAAGAAGACAACGCGGAATACGTATGCGCCGTCCGCCGGGAACGTGTGCACAACGGAGACGCCACCGCGCGATCCGAACGGCGCACCCTCGACGGTTTCCGATTGCGAGGCCGTGCGCGGAACGCTGTACGTCGCTGAGCTCGCCGTGGCGCGCGGGTTACCGACTGCCAGCCACGTGATGTCGCTCGCCGCACGGAGATACGCGTCCAGCAATGTCGGCGACAGCGCCTGCACGTCCGCGATGTTGTCGAAGTTTTCGCTCTGTGTGTCGAGCGGGAGGTAGGCATCCGCGTCGATCTCGAGCCCGAGCAGGTCGCGGATCGCGCGCGTGTACTCGGCGCGATTCAGACGCTGGAACGTGCGGCCACCTGGGTTCGGGTGGGCGGCAGCCGCGGAGTCGAGCTGTGACTCGAGCGAAAGCATCAGCGCGCTGAGACTGTCACCCTTCGGGCGACGCTGTCCCGGCGGCGGCATCATGCCGGAGCGAAGCTTGGCGACCATCTTTTCCGCGACATCGGCCATTTCGGGCGCAGTCGAGGCATCGAACGCCGCGAGAGAGAGGTTTCCTCGTTTCGTCTCGTCGTTGTGGCAACGGGCGCAGTATGTCTTTACGACTTCGTTCAGAGATGCTGCCGGAAGCGTCTTGGGCTTACTTGTGCGTGCTACGGAGAGGTGAGTCGGCGACGCGGCGTGCGCGAGGAAGGGCTGGCTCTGACGTTTGACCTCTGGCCGCTGACCTGGCAGTGCAAGAGGGACCAAAAACGTCAGCACTGCGCCGGCAAAAACCTTCATTAGAGAGTCTCCCAAAAGCCGATCGACGCAAATACGCCTAACGTCGTGTCAGCGTTGACGTTTGGGGCACACTGCAGCTATACAAACTTGCTGGCCCAGGCGCCGCTTGCGCAAGTCGTTACAGGGACTGATCCTATGCGCATGCGGCGAGTGTCACTGGGCGGCCTCTTCCTGATCGCGTTTTGCCTTGGCGGTATCACACCGAACCGCGCACGGGCCCAGGATCAACGGGCCGATACAACGATCGACGAGGCTCTGCTGACCGCGTATGTGAAGGCCTTCACGGCGATCGCGGTCGCGCGTGACTCGGCTCACGCCGCGCTCGCCTTGCCGAAAAACAAGAAAGACGAGGTCCTGCGGGACCTGCGTGACAAGCTGCATCAGGAAATCGATCAGATCCTGAAGGCGCAGGGTATGACAGCCGAGCAATACGCACGCATTACGTACGTGATCGCGACCGACGAGCACCGGCGCAAGAGCTTCGAGGAGATCCTCGCACGCTCCTCGGCAAAACCGGATGCTCGTTAGGCAGCGTTCGTCGCCGCCCGTCGCTTGAACTCATTGCCAGCAGGGAGACTTCACGATGTGCCGGAATATCAAGACTCTGACAAACTTCGAGCCGAACGCCACCGATGATGAAGTGCGCGCATCTGCGTTGCAGTTCGTGCGCAAGATCAGCGGCACGACCAAGCCGTCCAAGGCGAATGAGGAGCTGTTCAATCGTTCAGTCGACGAGGTCACACACATCGCGCGGCACCTGATCGACGCGTTCGTGACGAATGCACCGCCGCGCAGCCGCGAAGAAGAGGTGCGCAAACTGAAAGAACGCTCGCTCAAGCGCTTCCCGCGGCCTCAAGCACAAGCTTCATAGCACACTCCGTTAGGCAAGAGGCGCACCCTAACCCCCGAGCTCATGCGCCGAGTCATCGCCGTCTCCTGCGTCAGCGTCGCACTGACGCGCCCGCTCGTCGCGCAGCAGTCGCCGGCAGACAGCATCCGGATCGCCGTCAACCGCGTCTTCGCGTCGTGGAGCAACACGGACGGCCCCGGCTGCGCGTTAGGCGTGAGCCGCGAGGGCAACGTCGTGTATCAGAATGGGTACGGGATGGCTAATCTCGAGGTCGACGCGCCGATCACGCCCAATACGATTTTCCACGTCGCCTCCGTCTCCAAGCAGTTCACCGCCATGGCGATCATGCTTCTGGCGCGTGAAGGCAAGCTGTCGCTGGACGACGACATCCGGCGCTATCTCCCCGAGATTCCGGACTACGGTCACAAGATCACCATCCGCCATCTGCTGCAGCATACGAGCGGCCTGCGCGATCAATGGGACCTGCTCTTTCTGGCGCGCGGCCGCTTCGAAGAGAACCGCATCACCGAGGGCGACGTGCTGGAAATCGTCGCGCGGCAGAAGGCACTCAACTTCGTTCCCGGCAGCGAATACCTGTACAGCAACACCGGCTATACGCTCGCCGGAATCATCGTCAAGCGCGTGAGCGGCAAATCGCTGCGCGACTTTGCCGATGAACGCATCTTCCGTCCGTTAGGCATGACGAGCACGCACTTTCATGACGACTACACGATGGTCGTGAAAGGACGCGCCGCCGGATATGCTCGCGGCCCCGATGGGAAGTGGCACGTGAGCCTGCCTAACTACGATACGTATG
>DATBKN010000226.1:0-4745 GCA_036555845.1 Gemmatimonadaceae bacterium
CGGACCAGGTAGAGCGCGAGGCGATGGAATACGTGCGCCGGATCGACGACATGGGTGGCGCGCTCGCGGCGGTAGAGCAGGGGTTCCAGGCGAACGAGATTCACGAGAACGCATTCCGGATCCAGCGCGACATCGAAGCTAAGCGCAAGATCGTTGTTGGCGTGAACGAATACGTCGATGACGAAGCGCCCCCGGAAGGATTGCATCAGCATGATCTCGCGGTCGGAGAACGCGCGACTGAGCGCATCCGCGCGCTGCGCGCACGACGGGACGCTCCGGCGTGGGAGGCATCAATGGCTCGGCTGGAGGCAGGCGCGCGCGGAGATGCCAACATGATCCCGCTGATCATCGATGCGGTGGAGCACTATGCGACCCTGGGCGAGATCTGCGCACAACTGCGCGACGTCTGGGGAGAGATGCACGAGTCGACGCAGCTGTAGCTGTCCCGGCCCGGAAGTGTGGCGAATCGCGAAAACTTGACGCGGCTTCGCGGGCGGGGCTATTGACATGCTTCAGGGGACGCTCCTACGTTGACCGAACCGGCAAGAGCCGCCGGCACGCGGGGTCTCGCGTTGGAACGTCCGTACGCTCCAGCCCGTTTGCCATATCCTAATTGGTGCATCATCGGCGCGTCGCGGTGACACGTGATCCCGGCTCGCAAGCAGGCGATCGTGCGACAGACCTAGTGTTCGTCGTGCGCAGCCTGTTGACACACACTACACTCGCAGGGTGACGTGGGCCGCACGTCTCGGTCGAAGAGTCTGCAGCGGTTGTTCGCGGGGTACTGCGCGATACGAGCTAGCGCGTCATCGAAATAGAAGTTCCCGTGCTCGTCCCATCCGGGTCATGATTGGCCACATTGTAGTAGGTGACGCCGGCGCGCGTGATGTTGCGCACCCATCCCCAACGTGTGCCTGGGCCCGAGTAAACCGGCGACATGATGTTGCACGCGCCGTTCGACGCGGTTACACAGGTACCCAAACCTCCATTTGTGAATCCCGCATGGACCGTGGCACCTGCGACAGGCTGGTGATTCACGTCATGCACGTATACCCGCATCCAAAGCCTCCATTGCTCGCCGGATACTGTCATCGTGATTGCGTCGATATCTCCGACGTGCACGCGGACGCCGTTCGGGACCTGGGTTGGCGTAGCCGTGGGCACTCCGGGGACCGGGGTGTTGGTACGCGTCGGCGTCGCGCTCGGCGCCGCCGGCGTGCTCGTGCGGGTGGGTGTGCGAGTCGGCGTGCGGGTTGCAGTCGCCGCCGGCGTCGCGCCGGGCCACGGATCGAGGATGCTGGCGAACTCCGTCGACCAGTAGATGCCGTACGGGCTCCCCGGCACGACCGCGCGGCCGATGCCGATGGCGGTGTAGTTCGCTCCCAGCATGTTGGCATTGTGGCCCGGGCTGTTGCGCCAGCCATCGAAGACGGCCTGTGCTGTCTGGTACCCGGCGGCGATGTTCTCGCCCAGCCAGGCGTTGTAGCCATACCCGCAGTCGCGGATGCGCTGCACCCACGTCCGGTCCAAGTCATCGTGCGCAAAATACGCGTTGTCGCCCATGTCCTGCGACTTCCACTGTGCCGCCTTCGACAGCAGGTAGGAGGCGCCGAGCGGCTGGAGACCGTTCTGCTGCCGATAGTTGTTGATCAAGGTGAGGAATGCCTGTTCCTCACTATCGAGTGCAGGATTCGTCGTACAGTCGCCGGCGGCGGAGCTGCTCTGTGTGAGCGCGTGCCCTCCGACCAGTGATGCGACAGCAATTGAAACGATGAACAGCGCGCCGACGACGGCACGAAACGAGCGCACGCGGAACATATGACCCCACCGGCAAGCTCCCCAGCCTGCTATCAGATGTATCGGAACGAGGAGGCGTCTCTGTGGCGAAAGACGTATATCCGCGTCCTTGTGAGCGCTCGGTTAGCTCGCTGACGCGCGGAAATCGAATCTGCGTTGGGCGATTCCCCTACAGCGGGTATCTTCTCGGCACCATCACTGACTCAAGCATCGAGCGAGTGCGCAACGAGTGAAACCACGACGCCCAGGCGGGAACTTCTTCGAGGACCTGGGTCCGGGCCAGGTCCTCCGTAACCCGGTGCCGCGGACGATCACGGCGGGCGACGTTGCGCTGTATATCGCACTCTACGGCGACCGGAATCCGCTCTACTGCTCAGACGAATTCGCGCGCGGGCTTGGGTTCGAGAGATCGCCGGTAGCTGACCTGCTGGTCTTTCACATTGTCTTCGGGCGTGCGGTCGGCGAGATCTCGCTCAATTCGCCCGGGAATCTCGGGTACGCCGACCTGCGGTTCCTGCGTCCCGTGTTTACCGGCGACACGCTCCGCGCGGAGACGGAGACGCTGGGTTGGCGCGAGACGTCGAAGGGCGACACCGGAGTAGTGTGGGTACGCACAACAGGCTTCAACCAGCGCGATGAGCCGGTGCTCCAGTTCTACCGCTGGGTGATGGTGAACAAGCGAGATCCCAAGCAGCCGACTGGCGCGGATGGCGCGCCGGAGCTGCCTTCGCTGGCTTCTCTCCAACACATCTTCTTGCCAACGATCACACGATTCGATGCGACCGCGACCGGCCACGACGCCGCTTGGGAGGACTATGAGGCGGGCCAGCGCATCATCCATCCGCAAGGCATCACGATCGAAGAAGCCGAGCACCAGATGGCCACGCGCCTGTACCAGAACTCCGCGCGCGTGCACTTCAACCAGCATCAGCAGAGCGCGTCGCGCCACGGCCGGCGCATCGTCTATGGCGGACACGTGATTTCGGTCGCGCACGCGCTGACGTTCGACGGACTCGAGAATCAGATCGGGATCGTCGCATGGAACGCGGGCTCGCACACAAACCCGACGTTCGCCGGCGACACACTGTTCGCATGGAGCGAGGTGCTCGAGTGCATTGACATCGGCCGAGATGACGTGGGTGCGCTGCGGTTGCGTCTTGCGGCGGTCAAGAACGTCGATCCCAACGCCGGAGACGTCCCGCTTAAGGTGCCGGGCGAGGACGGACGCGAACGCTATCACCCAAACGTCGTGCTCGATCTCGACTACGTCGCTCTGCTCCCCCGCCGTGTTGTGATTGAGGGCTGAAGTGGAGATTGCCGGGTTCGACCCACGGTACATCGATGGCATTCTTCGCCTCACCAGCGCTGAGGGCTGGCCGACGCTGGCTGCTGATGGCGAACGCGCTCTACGGGTCCTGACTGCGCCGGGCGCAGTCACGGTTGTTGCCCGTGACGGCGAGGCAGTCGTCGGTTTCGCCCGCGCCCTCACAGACGGCGAGTGGATCGCCTGCCTCACCGACATGGTCGTTGATGCCAGCTACCGCCGTCGCGGCGTGGGGAGGGCGCTCATCGCCGAGGTATTCGCCCGCACGCGCGCGCAGCGAATGGACTTGCTGGCAGAGCCTGGGTCAGAAGATTTCTACCGCTCGTTCCCGCACCAGCTGTGGACGGGCTTTCGTCTGTACCCTTCGACCGCGACACCGTGACCGCCTAGTGAGAAGGATGAACATAAGCGGCGTCGCCGGTATCATGGCCTGCGGATGACATCGACCTCGACCTCATCGACACTCGCAGATGCGCGCGCGCTCTCCGACGTCGCTCGGCGCATGGCGGATGCCGCCGCTGCTCGCAGCTCGGAGCTGACCGCACAGGGCGCGCGCATCGATGACCACCAGGTGATGTGCGAGCGGCTAGCGCTTCTCGCGACAGACGCGCGCGCCGCGGCGGCGCTCGCGGACTATGCGGAACGGCTCTCGGCGGAAGGGCGCCCCGATGCGCTGGCGGAAGACGAGGCGCTGACATTCGCCAGCGACGTCATCAACCGTATGCACTACGCCCACGCGATCCATCCAGATGACTTCGCCGAAGTCGAGACGGCGGGCGCGCGCGAGCTGCCGCTCATCCAGCGCGGCCTCGATGATGCGCACGTTCGGTCGATCGGCAAGAGGGTCATAGACGCGTTCGGTGTGAACAACGTCGAGCTGTTCGACGATGGGGCGGTCCAGACGCGCCAGTTTGCGCGGCAATTCGCGAAGCAGGAACTGCTGCGGGATGACGGCGGCGAGGCTATCGCAGACAAGGTGCACCGGCACGACCTGCTCGTGCCGGAATCATGGATAAAGCAATTCTCCGAGCTGGGTTTCTTCGGGAGCTCCGTGCCAGAGGGGTTCGGTGGGACGGAGATGGGCTACCTGACGATGATCGTGCTGACAGAGGAGCTGTCGGCAGGATCACTGATCGCCGGCAGCTTGCTGACGCGCTCGGAAATCCTCACGCGGGCGCTGCTCGAGGGCGGTACCGAAGAACAGCAACGCACATGGCTACCGAAACTTGCATCGGGCGAGGTACTCGTCGGGATCTCGGTGACCGAGCCAGACGTCGGGTCCGATGTTGCGTCCGTGCAGTGCAAGGCGACGCCCGGGGAGCGCGGAGGCGAGCGCGGGTGGCTGATTAACGGGGCCAAGGCGTGGTGCACCTTCGCGGGACGTGCGAACGTCCTGGCACTGCTCGCGCGGACGGACCCCGACCCGTCGAAAGGAAACCGCGGCCTCTCGCTCTTCATCGTGCCGAAAGACACGTTCGATGGACACAAGTTCGAGATGCGCCAGTCGTTCGGCGGCGTGATGACTGGGGAGGCGATACCGACGCCCGGGTATCGCGGCATGCACTCGTACGTGCTGAACCTCGAAGACTACTTCGTTCCGGCAGCGAATCTCGTCGGTGGCGAA
>DATBKN010000227.1:0-13140 GCA_036555845.1 Gemmatimonadaceae bacterium
GAGGGGGCGCAGACGGGCCGCCCCGCCGTGTTTTGCCGATTCAGCGGCTGCAACCTCTGGTCGGGACGCGAAGAAGACCGCGCGACCGCCGAGTGTACGTTCTGCGACACCGATTTCGTGGGCGTTGGTGTCGACGGCGGCCGTTATGCAACCGCGCAAACGCTGGCGACTGCCGTGCGCGCGTGCTGGCCTAACGAGCAGGTGGGGACGCACGCGCGGCCGCTGGTCGTGTGCACAGGGGGCGAACCGCTGCTGCAGCTCGATGCATCGGCGATCGCCGCGCTGCATGACGCAGGCCTCGAGATCGCGATCGAGACAAACGGCACGCAGCACGCTCCCGCTGGGATCGATTGGGTATGTGTGAGTCCCAAGGGAAAGACGCACCTCGTGCTCACACATGGAGATGAGCTGAAGCTCGTCTATCCACAGGCCGACGCGCTCCCCGAGCGATTCGAGCATCTGCAGTTTCGCCACTTCTTTCTGCAGCCAATGGATGGCCCCGACGTCGAGCGTAATACGCGACTGGCGCTGGAGTATTGTCTCGCACATCCACGCTGGCGCCTGTCGTTGCAGACACACAAGCTCCTGGGCATTCGTTAGGCAGATCTCCATCACAGCTGTCGTGTGTAGCAGGCCCTTGTGTCACGAGCCGGGGCTCACTACTCTGTGAACGTGAACCTCGCGCCTCGCACTTTTTTCCTCGTCGGCATCTCACTGATGCTGCCATTGTGCGCTGAGTCACAAATGCGCCCGACGAGGCGCAAGCCGTTCGCAGCAATGAGCGCGTCGGCGCAGCGACTCAAAGACTCGGTGTCGACGCGCGTCGCGCGCTTTGTTTCCCGCCCCGTCGAAGTCCACGATTCCGCCGTGCTCGAAATTCCTGAGCAGACGCTGCGCGATTCCGTGGTGGCGATCGCACGGCGACAGATTGGCCGCCGCTACGTGTTAGGCGGAACGACTCCTTCCGGCGGCTTCGATTGCAGTGGTCTCGTGCGCTTCGTGCTCACAGCTCTACGGCTCGGCGTTCCGCGAACCGCTGCGGAACAAGCGACGAGCGGACTCGCTGTCGCTGCGGATACTGGGGTGCTGCGCCCTGGCGATCTGGTCACGTTCGGGAAGTCGCGCGTGCACCACGTCGGGATCTACACCGGCGAGGGTCGCTTCATTCACGCGAGCGTCAAGGCAGGCAAGGTGATCGAGTCGTCGATCACGCGACAGTCCTCCCCGCTCATCCAACGGTGGTCAGGAGCACGCCGGCTTCTTGCCCTTCGCGACACGACGACCCGTTAACTAAAGCTTTCGGCGTTCAGCGAACAGCTACCGGCTGACAGCTGCTGACAGCTTCAAACTGTGGGCCGGCGTCTGACCGCTCCAGTCTGACTCGCGTTAGGCTTTCGCAGCCACAGCGCTCCCGATTTGATCGCGGCAGAGTAAGCGGGGCACCATTCGCGATGTGCCCCCGGCAAATAACCAGTACTCACCAGGAACTCGCGGACGATCTCGCCGCCTGTAAACAGGAACGTGCGCTTGAAGACCGTTCGCCATTCGTCCAGCGACAATGGATGCTGCGCGTCCAGCCAAGCGACGAACGACCCGTGCGATTTCCGGATGGCACGCAGCCGCCGAGCATTCTCGATCGCCGCGTTGACCTTGAGTTGATTGCGGATGATGCCAGCGTCGCGCAGAAGGCGAGCGCGGTCGCGGCCGGCGAAACGAGCAACGACGTCGATATCGAAGTCGCGGAACGCTTTGCGGAAGGCATCGCGCTTCTTGAGGATAGTGAGCCAGGAGAGTCCGGCCTGATTGATCTCCAGCATCAGCCGCTCGAAGAGCGCTGAATCGTCGGTGACGCGGAATCCGTACTCGCGATCGTGATACGGTCCGTGGACGGGATGACCGGCCGCGTCGCAGTAGCTGGGGGCTGGTACGTTGTTGTTAGGCATGGTCCAATGTTGATCCAAAGCTGTCAGTCGCCAGGCGGCAGTCTCAAGCTGACAGATAGTCAACTGCCTTCTGGCAGCCGAGAGCTCTAGTTAGCGATAATGGACTAGCGCGCAGTTGTTCGTTTTTGGGACGCCGCATCCCAGCGCCGGACGTTGAGGCATCAAACGCGGAGCCTTTTTGCTGAGCGTAAGTCGTTGAGAACGTGTGGCTTACAGTCCAACTGCGGTCGTGGCACGACCCTTCCTTATAGTCAGTCGACATGGTCGATATCAAACGCGAACCACCCAAGAAAACGAAGCGCAATCTCGTGATCGGCGCGGCGATCGCCGCCGTTGCCTCGATCACCGTCTTCTTGAGCCAGCTCGAAGCCCGGCCGCCGTCAGTCAATCGCGCCGAGTTGTGGGTCGACTCCGTGGTGAAGAGCGACATGCTGCGACAAGTGCGCGCCCCCGGCACCTTGGTCCCCGAACGGATCCGATATGTGGTCGCTGTGACGTCGGGACGTGTCGAAGCTAAGCCGCTCACGGCGGGAGTGACTGTAAAACCGTCGACATTAATTCTCGAGCTTAGCAACCCTGACGTACAGCTCGAGTATCTGAATGCCCAGCGCGCCGTTTCTGACGCAGAACAAGGACTTGTGAATCTGCAAACTCAGCTCGAGACAGGGATACTCACGCAGCAGTCTCAGGTCGCTCAGACGCGTAATCTGCGCGCACAGGCGCTGCGCGACGCTGAAGTTTTCGCGGCATTGGACAAACGCGGCCTTTCCTCGGCCAACGAAGTCGCGCGGGCAAAAGAACTGGCCAACGAGCTCGAGGGACGCATCAAGATCGAGGAGCAACGATTGGCTGTGATGCAGAGCGCGGCGACCGAGCAAGTGCGCCTGGCCAAGCAGAACCTCGACCGCCAACGCGCTATTGAGCGTTTCCAGGCCACCCGCGTCGCGTCGATGAAGGTCACCGCCGGTGAAGACGGCGTCTTACAGACGCTGACCGGGGAGCTGGGACAGTGGGTCTTGGCTGGAACAGTGATCGCGACGGTGGCGCAGCCCGGACGGCTCAAGGCCGTACTTCGCGTCCCCGAAACGCTGGCTCCTGATGTCGTACCTGGGCAGCGCGCGAGCATCGACACCCGAAACGGGTTCGTCGAAGGGCACGTTATGCGAGTCGATCCGGCCGCACAGAACGGGACGGTGACGGTCGAAGTCGCGCTCGAGGGTACGCTGCCACGCGGCGCGCGCTCAGATCTCAGCGTCGATGGGACGATCGAGGTGGAGCGGCTTCAGAACGTGCTGCACGTGGGGCGCCCAGCGTATGGTCAACCCGAGAGTACGGTGGGGATCTTCAAAGTTGACCCGAGTGGAAACACCGCGACCCGCGTGAACGTTAGGCTCGGCAAGACATCGGTGAATACAATCGAAATACAGAGCGGACTGTCGCCGCGAGATAGCGTCATCATCAGCGACATGTCGCGTTTTGATAACGTCCTGAAGGTCAGAATAGAGAGATAAACGAAGGCTCGAGCCCACACCCACGATCGATACAGCTTCGAGTTCCCCACCACCCAACACGGCCATGGATACGCTCATTCGCATGGAAGGCATCAAGAAGATCTTCTACACGGACGAGGTCGAGACACACGCGCTCGCCGACGTCCACCTGGAGATCGGCACCGGCGAGTACGTCGCCATTAACGGGCCGTCGGGGTGCGGAAAGACGACGCTGCTTTCCATCCTCGGGCTGCTGGATACTCCGACAGATGGGAAGTACACGCTGGCGAATGAAGATGTATCCAACCTTTCAGCCGGCGATCGCGCTCGCATTCGCAATCGGCAGATCGGATTCATCTTCCAGGCGTTCAACCTGATCGGCGATCTCACCGTCTATGAGAACGTCGAGCTACCGCTGACGTACCGCGGAATGTCGTCCGCGGAGCGCAAGCAGCGCGTGACCGAAGCGCTCGAGCGTGTCGGCATGTCGCACCGCATGAAGCACTATCCGTCGCAGTTGTCAGGCGGTCAGCAACAGCGCGTCGCTGTAGCTCGCGCTGTTGGCGGCGACCCCGCGATCCTGCTCGCGGACGAGCCCACAGGAAACCTGGACTCGACGAACGGCGAAGCGGTGATGGAGCTGCTGCAAGAGCTGCATCGCGGCGGCGCTACGATCTGCATGGTGACGCACGATCCTCGTTATGCGCGGCATGCCGATCGGTCGATCCACCTCTTCGACGGCCGAGTCGTCGATGAGACGATGAGCGAGGCCGCAGCGACAGCGTAAACTCCAGGAGGTCGGCGGACGCAATAATCAGCGAGTGACAACATGATCGATGCGCTCCGCCGTGACTTGCGTTACGCGCTCCGAGCATTGCTGCACTCGCCGGGATTCACGGCGATTGCGGTCCTGTCCCTCGCGTTAGGTATCGGCGTCAATAGCGCCATCTTCACGATGGTGAGCGCCACCACGTTCCCGGACCTCCCCTACCGGGAGGCCGACCGTTTGGTGGACGCGCACGAACTGTCTCCCGAGCTGTGCGCCGGCTGCGGCGTCGGGACGAGCTATCCCACCTTCAGCGACTGGCGCGCATCCGCTACGTCGTTCACTGCGATGGGCGCGTATCTCGAGACAGCGTTCGCCGTCTCGACCGGAGCGGAACCGGAGCGCGTATCCGGCGCATACGTCTCGGCCAGCGTCTTTCCGCTGTTAGGCGTCTCCCCAGTCGTCGGCAGACCCTTCGCTCCCGAAGACGATCGACGCGGTGCACCGCGAGTCGCGCTGCTCGGCTACGGCACCTGGACGCGTCTTTTTGGCGGCGACGAGGCCGCGATCGGGCGCACGATCAGGATCGCCGGCGAGCCGACCACCGTGATCGGCGTCATGCCGCCGAGTTTCGAGTTCCCCGAGTTCGCCGACGTCTGGCTGCCGATCGCGCCGGCGGCGGATACGCTGCCGCGCAACGAGCGCTCTATCGGCGTCGTCGCGCGCCTCAAGGACGGTGTTGCGCTTGAAACGGCGCGTGAGGAAATCGTTCGCCTGACGAGCGGCATCGCGACAGCGAATCCCGACGCCATGCGCACGTGGAGCGGCGGCCTCACCACGCTGCGCGACGATCTTGTCTCCGACTCCGGCCCGCCGTTTGTCATTCTGCTCGGCGCGTCGGCACTCGTTCTCCTCATCGCGTGCGCGAATCTCGCCAACCTCATGCTGGCGCGAGCGAACCGGCGCGTGCGCGAAATCGCCGTGCGATCTGCGCTGGGTGCATCGACGGCGCAGCTCGTGCGCCAACTGCTGACCGAGAGCGTGCTGCTCGCCGGCGCGGGCTCGGCGTTAGGCATGCTGCTCGCGATCTGGAGCGTGGACATCGCGCGCCAATTCCTCCCGAGCGACGTGCCATTCTGGATCCAGTTCGAGATCGATTGGCGCGTGCTCGCGTTTACCGCTGGTCTGGCGCTCGCCACCGGAATCGGCGTTGGCCTCGTTCCGGCTCTGCGAGCGGCGGGAGTACAGGTGCAGGACGTGCTCAAGGACGCCGGCCGCAGCGCGACCATCGGTCGTCGTCAATCGTTCTTGCGCGGCACGCTCGTAGTGGCAGAGGTCGCACTGTCGCTCGTGCTTCTCGCCGGCGCGGGATTGCTGATCAAGACGTTTATTCGCGCGAGCGGCACGCGCGAGCTCGGATACGACCCAATAGGGGTCTTGCAGGCTTCGGCCGAGTTGGCCGGCAAGCGTTATGACGCCCCGCAGCAGGTGTCGCTTGCGACCGATGAGCTGCTGAAGCGCGTCGGCGCATCAGGCATTGTCGAAGGCGCGGCGCTGTCGTATACGCAGTTCCTGGGGACGTTCGTCGGAACGCAGGGACAGATGACGCTCGAGGGAAGCACGTCGGCGGTGCCTGACGCGGTGGTTCCTCGTTTCGCGCACGTCGTCACGCCAGGCTATTTCGACGTGCTGCGCATCCCTATCGTGCGTGGACGCGGCATCCTCGAGAGCGACGGAGCCGGCGCGCCTGGAGTCCTCGTCGTGAACGAGGCCGCTGCGGCCGTTCTTTGGCCCGGTCAGGATCCGTTAGGCAAGCAGGTCAAGCTGGGAGCACCTGACGAAAACAAGCCGTGGCTCACTGTCGTCGGCATCGTCCGCAATGCCATGGGCAATCCGCTTTCGTCTCGGCGTGCGGCGTTTGTGTACACGTCGTTCGCGCAGCAGCCCGGCCGCAGCGTGACCATCTATGCACGTACGCGCGGTGAGCCGGCATCCTTCGCTCCGACGCTGCGCCGGATCGCGGCAGAAGTCGATCGCGATGTGCCGCTCACCGGCGTCATGCCGATGACGGAGCTGCTCGGCGATATGCTCTCACCGCTGCGCTTCATGATGCGACTGCTGGTGGGGCTGGCGGTTCTGGCCCTGGTGCTCGCCGCGATCGGGATCTATGGCGTGCTCTCGTACATCGTCGCGCAACGCGCGCACGAGATCGGCATTCGCATCGCGTTAGGTGCAGGGGCGCGCCGCATCGTGCAGCTCGTCGTGCGTCAGGGCGCGTTCATGGCCGCGATAGGCGTCGCCCTCGGTCTGCTGGGCGCACTGGCCGTTACTCGCGTGCTGCGCGCGATTCTCTTCGGAGCCAGCGCAACGGATCCGCTGGTGCTCGCGTCCGTCGCCGCTGTGCTGCTGCTCGTCGCGCTCGTCGCGTGTGTCCTTCCGGTGCGCCGCGCGCTGCTCGTCAATCCGGTCGATACGCTGCGTTTGGAATAGGCTACGCCTTCGAATAAAGGGAATCTCCTCGATGTTCTCCGCTCTCTCACGCGACGTTCGCTTCGCGCTGCGTTCTCTGGCGCGACGGCCGCTTTACGCCCTCGTCACGATCGTGACGTTAGGCATCGGCATCGGGGCGAATAGCGCGATGTTCAGCATCGTCGATGCCGCGCTGATCCGTTCATTGCCGTTCAATCAGCCGCAACGTCTCATGGAGCTCTCCCTGACGATCCAGCCGCCGTCGGAGCCGCTTCAGGACCGCATGGTCTGGTCCTATCCCAAGTTCGAGATGCTGCGCGAGTCACAACGCAGCTTCAGCGGCGTCGCAGCGTACAGCTCGCACAATGTGAATTTGAGCGGCGAGGGTGAGGCGGAACGCCTGCGCGCCGAGTTGGTATCTGGAAACTACTTCGATGTGATCGGCGTTCAGGCGGCGCGCGGCCGGCTGCTCAATGCGCGGGACGACGGAGTGCCTAACGCGTCGCCGCTCGTGGTGCTGGGTCATGCGCTGTGGCAGCGCCGGTTCGCCGGCAACCCCGATGTGATCGGCCGCGACATCATCGTGAACAAGCGCAACTACACGGTGGTCGGTGTGGCAGCGCCGCGTTTTGCCGGACTCACGGGTTCGGCCGATATGTGGATACCAAACTCGATGGCGCCCACACTGTATTACGACGTCGCTCTCCAGGAGCGCTGGTCGCACTGGCTCGACGTCATCGGCCGACTGCGCGACGGCGTGACGCCGGAACAGGCGACTGCCGAGCTGAACACATTGGGCGCACGCATCGCGGACGCGTTCCAAGCGCCCAACTCCGGAAGCGCGGTATGGGGCGCGACGGCGAGGTCGCTGCGCGACGCGCGCACAGACCCGGTGCTGCGACGGTCGGTCCTGATGCTCACGGGCGCTGTGGTGCTCGTTCTGCTCATCGCGTGCGCGAACGTGGCCAACATGAGTCTCGCACGCGCCGCGGCGGTCAAGCACGACGCGGCCGTTCGCGTCGCGATCGGCGCGGGACGCGGACGGCTCTTCCGCCAGCATCTCGTCGAGAGCGTCGTCGTCGCGCTGCTCGGTGCCCTCGCAGGGTTGGTGGTGGCCGGCTGGGCGCTGGACGCCGTACGGGCTTTTGCGCCCGCCGTCCTTGCGCCTGCCTCGACTCAGGCCGCTCAATTCCTCGATCTCGCGCGCGTGAGCATCGACGGCCGAGTACTCGCCTTTACGTTGGCGTTAGGTTTCCTGAGCGGCGTCGCGTTCGGTCTCGTTCCTGCAATTCACGCGGCGCGCCACTCCCCGGCCGATTCTCTCAAGGAAAGTGGGCGCAGCACAACGGTATCAGTCGGATCCTGGCGTCGTCTGAACACGCGTGCCGTGCTCGTCGTCGCTGACGTCGCGCTCTCACTCGTGCTACTCGTTGGAGCAGGTCTCATGCTGCGGAGCCTGGCCAAGCTGCGTGGGCTCGACACCGGTTTTGAGTCGCGCAATCTGCTCACGTTCAGACTTCAGCCGCCTGAAGATTCACAGTACAACTACGCGAATGCACCGAGGGTCAAGGCTGCGATCCTGGAGCGCTTGCGCGCCATTCCTGGCGTGCGCAATGCAAGCGTGAATGTCTGCGCGCCGCTGACGGCGCGCTGCAACGGCTCGGTCGTCACGAAGATCGCAGGCCGTCCGCCCTACGGTGAGGACGCGATGCCAAAGATCGGCGTGCACATTGTGGATCCCTCCTACTTCGAGACGCTTGGCATCCCGGTCTCGCGAGGACGCGCTTTCAACCTCGCCGATCGCCGCGAAAGCGCGAAGGTCGTCATCATCAACCAAACGGCTGCGAAGCGGCTCTTCCCTAACGAGGAAGCGCTCGGCAAGCAGATCGCGATCGGCATCGGCTACCTGGACGGTGGCGAAGAATTCGGTGAGGTGGTCGGCGTCGTTGGCGACGCTCAATACCAGACGCCGGGCTCGGCGCAGAACATGGATGCATACGTCCCTGCAGGAGCGTACGGCGGGACGAGCGCGATGTTTTTCGTGCGTACTTCGGGGGATCCTGCCGCAGCCATTCCTGGAGTCCGTCGGGCTATGCAGGAGTTCGACGCGTCGCTTCCCATTTTCGACGTGCAGACTATGGACGAGCGCAGCGGTCGCGCGTTGTCTACAGCGCGGTTCGGCGCATTTCTCCTCGGGGCCTTTGGCGCGATAGCGCTCGCACTTGCAGCGGTCGGGATTTATGGCGTCGTGGCGTACTCCGTGGTACAGCGACAGCGCGAAATCGGCATCAGGCTTGCGTTAGGCGCCCGCCGGCACCGCGTCCTGGGACTCGTCGTTGGTCAGATGCTCGGCCTCGCTGGAGTCGGCATCGCGCTGGGGCTCTTGGGGGCCGTCCTCGCGTCACAATTGTTAGGTGCGCTGCTCTTCGACGTCAGCCCGGTGGACCCGGCGACGTACGGGGTGCTTGCCGTGGCGCTCGCGGGCGTGGCCGCGGTCGCTAGCTTCTTCCCGGCGCGCTCCGCGTCGCGTGTAGATCCTGTTACTGTCCTACGAGTCGAATGAGAACGAAAGGAAACACACCGTGATCTGGTCTCTCAAGAAAACAGCGGGCGCCGATGCCGCCCAGGCTGCCGCTCCCCAACCGGCCGGCCCGATCGTGGGGTTACGCAACCTCGAGAAGTATTTCGATACGGCGGCGGGGCGCAGCTATGTGCTTCGGCAGATCACGGCCGACATCCATCCCGGCGACTTCGTCACTATCATGGGGCCGTCTGGCGCGGGTAAATCGACGCTGCTCAGCATCCTCGGCATGCTCGACGCCGCGTGGAACGGCGAGTTCAACTTCCGGGGAACGCCGATCCACAACCTAACGACGAAAGAGCGGCTCGCGATCAATCGCAAGCACATCGGATTCGTTTTTCAGGCGTATCACCTGCTGGACGACCTCACTGTCGCCGAAAACCTCGACGTTCCACTCTCGTATCGCGATGTCCCGCGCGCCGAGAGGGCAGCCCTCGTCGCTGACACGCTCGATCGCTTCCAGATCGTCGGAAAGAAGGACCTCTATCCGCGACAGCTTTCCGGCGGTCAGCAACAGCTCGTTGGCGTGGCTCGCGCGGTCATCGCGCGCCCCTCGGTCATCCTCGCCGACGAACCGACCGGCAACCTGCACTCGTCGCAGGCGCGCGAGATCATGGACCTCTTCCGGCGGCTCAACACGGAAGGCGTGACGATCATCCAGGTGACGCACTCCGACGAAAACGCCCGCTATGGGCGCCGAATCATCGAGCTGCGCGACGGCTGGATCGTCGACGACAAAGCTTTATAGGGGTAGGGGTAGGGGTAGGGGTAGGAACAGGAGCGCGGTTAGGCGAGAGACTCCCCAGCTCTCGTTGCGGGATCACAGTTCCTACCCCTATCCCTATCCCTACGCCTAATTGTTAAGTATGCCGGCTCCGTCCTCGTCGCGGCCACGTGTACTGGCCGTGGACGATCAGCT
Source organism: Gemmatimonadaceae bacterium (assembly GCA_036555845.1). Taxonomy (GTDB): domain Bacteria; phylum Gemmatimonadota; class Gemmatimonadetes; order Gemmatimonadales; family Gemmatimonadaceae; genus DASYRX01. The sequence continues at coordinate 10,169 of DATBKN010000227.1, forward strand.
AGACGTCCTCGAAGCCCTCAAGCTCCTGCTCAAGGGAGGGGGTGGCTCGGCGCCAGGCGATGGCGCCGAGGACAGCTACGACGTGGACACGGCGCGATCGCCTAACGAGGCGCTGCTGGCGATCCAGTCGCGCGACTACGACGCCGTTCTCATCGACCTGAATTACGCGCGCGACACGACGTCAGGCAGCGAAGGGCTCGACTTGCTGCAGCGAATCCCTGCCCTGGATGCCACACTGCCAATCGTCGTGATGACGGCGTGGGCGAGCGTGGACAGCGTCGTGGAAGCGATGCGGCGCGGCGCGTATGACTACGTGGAGAAGCCGTGGGACAACGCACGGCTCGTGGCGACGCTGCGTAACGCCGTCGCGTTAGGTAGAGCTCAACGGCGCTCGCTACGGCTCGAAAGCGAAAATCGCACGCTGCGCTCGGCGCCGCGCCCGGAACTGATCGCCGACTCCAGCGCGATGCGTCCGGTGCTGCAGCTCATGGAGCGGATCGCGCCATCCGACGCGAATGTGCTCATTTCAGGAGAACACGGCACCGGTAAGGAACTGGTGGCGAACTGGCTGCACGCCGCGTCTCCGCGCGCGAATCGGGCGTTCGTCGCGGTCAACATGGGCGGCCTCAGCGAAGGCGTATTTGAAAGCGAGCTATTCGGTCATGTGAAGGGCGCTTTCACAGACGCGAAAGCCGATCGCGTCGGACGCTTCGAGCTTGCAGATGGGGGGACACTCTTTCTCGACGAGATCGCGAATATCTCGCTGGGCCAGCAAGCGAAGCTGCTGCGCGTGCTCCAGACGGGAGAACTGGAACGCGTCGGCTCTTCCAAGCTGCGGCGCGTGGATGTACGCGTGCTCTCGGCGACGAACGTGTCGGTGCCTAACGAAGTCGCAGAAGGCCGTTTTCGCGAAGACCTGCTCTTTCGCTTGAATACGATCGAGCTGAATCTGCCGCCGTTGCGCGAGCGGCGCGACGACATTCCGCGGCTGGCTCAGTCTTTCCTGCGGCGCCACGCCGAGCGCTATCGCAAGAGCATCGTTGGCTTCGATGCGGGCGCCGCACAGGCGCTGCTCGACTATTCCTGGCCCGGCAACATCCGCGAGCTGGGCCACGCGATCGAGCGCGCGGTCCTTCTAGCACCCGGGGAGCAGATAAAAGCAATTGATCTGGGACTGCGCGGGACAGCGGGCGGCACGTCGAGCGGGGTTCCGCGGTTCGACGATCTCAGCCTCGCCGAAGCAGAGCAGCTGCTGATCCGCCGCGCACTGGCCCGCTTCCAGGGAAACGTATCCCAGGCGGCGAAGCATCTGGGCGTGAGTCGCAGCGCGTTGTACCGGCGTCTGGGAGAGACGCGCGATGCCTAACGGGCGCCGCAGGAAGTATCGCCTGAGTTACGAGCAACGCATCACGCTGCTCGCGGTCGGCGCCGGGCTTCCGGGCGTGATTGCCGCGTTCTGGCTGCTGCTGGCCGGCGGGCACAGCGCCAAGACGCTGTGGACGCTCGGGATCGTGATAGGCGGCACGTGGCTCGCGCTCGCCTTCATGCTCCGTGAACGGATCGTGCGTCCGCTGCAGACAATCAGTAACATGCTCGCCGCGCTGCGCGAGGGAGACTTCTCCTTGCGCGGGCGTCGCGCTGGAATCGAAGACGCGCTTGGCCTCGCGATGCTGGAAGCCAATCTCCTCGGCGAAACGCTCAAGACGCAGCGACTCGGCGCTCTCGAAGCGACGGCCCTGCTGCGGACTGTGATGGCTGAAATCGACGTGGCGGTTTTTGCCTTCGACGACGCCGGTGAGCTGCGCCTGGTCAATCGCGCCGCCGAGCGACTGCTGGAACAGCCGCGCGAACGCTTGTTAGGCAAGCCGGCATCCGCGGTCGGCCTGGGCGATCTCCTCGTTGCCGAGCCAGGGCGTGTGCATGACCGCGCATTTCCAGGACGCAGCGGACGCTGGGAGATCCATCGCACGACATTCCGCCAGGACGGCCGCGCCCATACGCTGCTCGTGCTGGCCGACGTGAGCAGAACGCTGCGCGAAGAGGAGCTGCAGGCGTGGCAGCGTCTCGTGCGCGTGCTCAGTCACGAGATCAATAATTCGCTAGCGCCGATCAAGTCGCTCGCGGATTCGTTGCGCAAGACTGTCGATCGCGTACCGACGGATCGCGCTGCAGCCGACGATCTCAAACGCGGACTCGGGATCATCGTCGGGCGATCCGATGCGCTCTCGCGATTCATGGCGTCGTATGTGAAGCTCGCGCGGTTGCCGGCGCCGCGTCGCGCGCCGTTGGACCTCGCTTCACTGGTGCGCCGCGTCGCAGCGCTCGAGGTACGTCTCAGCGTGGCGGTGACTCCAGGACCTGACGTTGTGCTCACCGGCGATGCCGATCAGCTGGAGCAACTGCTGATCAACCTCATTCGCAATGCGGCGGACGCGGCGCTGGAAACCGGGGGTCGCACGGAAGTCACCTGGCGCGTGGCGAATCGCGCGGTAACGATCGACGTGCTCGACGAAGGACCCGGCCTAACGACGACAAGCAATCTTTTTGTCCCCTTCTTCACGACGAAGAGCGACGGATCGGGGATCGGCCTGGTGCTGAGCCGCCAGATCGCGGAGGGACATGGGGGCGTTCTGACGCTGGAGAACCGCGGGGATCGCATCGGATGCGTGGCGCGACTGGTGCTGCCTCTGGGCTCCAGCGCGGGGGCCGGTGCCGCCTAACTGCGTAGACGGCGGCACATGCCAATAACTGCGACAACGGCAAACGGTGCCTCACGCGCCTGCGTAAACGCGCCAACGGCGCAAAGCTGTAAGAAACGTACTGTTTGACGAAGTGGACGCGCTAACGCCCGCGCACTACGTGCCGTTTTACGCGGTTGGTGTTTAACCCGTGCCGCTGTCGACGTTCTTAGGAGCCGTGCTCGGGTGGCGGCGTTGCCACCGGCGCGATCTCCCTCAGTCTTCTCAGCGCCG
>DATBKN010000228.1:0-12934 GCA_036555845.1 Gemmatimonadaceae bacterium
GAATCTCGTCGATGTTCATATGCTTTCCGCAGCGACGGGAAGAGCCACCGGGTCGCGCAGCTCGGGCGGCGTATCGGGAGGTTGCCGCCGCCAGCGGCGGTGCAGCCAGAAGTACTGCTCCGGATATCGCCTAACGAAGGATTCCAGGATGCGCGTATAGGCCGCAACGGTCTCGTCAATAGCCTGCTCGCGATCCACATTCTGTGATACGGGAATCGGCTGCACGTGAAACCAGTACTTGCCGGAAGGCTGAAGTGTGGCCGCTACGAACATCGTCGGCACCTCGAAGCGCTGCGCGAAAACCGCGGCGCCGCGCGGCGTCTTTGCCGGACGCCCGAAGAACGGAACGAAGGCGGACGCCAGTCCCTTCACTCCCTGATCGGATACGAGCGCGACGCCACGCCCTGCGCGCAGCGCTCTCGGCACCTGACGCACAGCTTCGTCATCATACATCACGCGGATGCCAAATCGCTCGCGCGTTTCCTTGAGGTAGGCGTCGAACAGCGGGTTCGCCATGTGCCTGGCGACGACGTCCGCCGGAAACCCGTTCGCCCCGGCAAACGCGGCGGCCAGTTCCCAATTGCCGAGGTGTCCCGCGACGAAAAGCACCCCTTTGCCCGCCGCATACGCCGCACGAAACGCCGTCAGATCGTCTGAGCCTTCGAACTGCTCGAGGATGCGCTGCGTCCCGTGCTTCCCGAGCAACGCGATCTCGATCGCGACGCGTCCAAAGTGCTCGTACGACTCACGCGCGATGCGCGACACTTCGCCGGCCGAGAGCCCTGGAAACGCCGCCTGAATCTGCCGCTCGACGACCCGGCGGCGGATACCGAGCGGCCGGTAGGCGAAGCGAGCGATGCCGGCACCAATACGCCGTGCGGTTTCGTACGGAAGAAGCGCCAGTGCCGCGACGACGAGCCTAACGCCGATGATCTCGAGCCGGTGCATGAACGATGGCATCGGCTCAGTTCACGTTGCGGCGAACGGCGCGCTCCGCGAACTCCGTCGTCTCGCGTGCCACACGGTCCCAGTTGTAGTGCGTCTCCACGGCCCGGCGGCCGGCGCGACCGAGCGCCTTGCGCCGCTCCGGACTGGCCAGCAGCTGCCGCAGCGCGGAGGCGACAGCATCCGGGTCGTTAGGCTCGACGACAACGCCCGTTTCACCGTCGCGCACGGCCGACCGCACCCCACCGCTGTCACCGGCGATGATCGGGATCCCGCTTGCTGAAGCCTCGATGAAGGAGATGCCGAAGCCCTCGATCGCTTTGCCGTCCTGCCGCGACAGTCCGATGTACACATCCGAGGTGGCGTATGCCTCGGCGACGTCCGCGTCCAACATGGCGCCGGCGAATACCACACGATCGGCGATACCCAGATCCCCGGCGAGACGCCGCAGCGCCGGCTCGTGAGGACCGTCGCCCACGATCAGGTAGCGCAGCGTCGGATACTCACGCAGCACGGCGGCCATCGCGCGCAGCGCGACGTCCTGCCCCTTGTGCGGGACCAGGCGCGCCACCGTCAGCGCCATACAAAGCCCCTGCCATCCGAGTGACGCCCGCAATGCGCCGCGATCGTTCTCCGGCCGGAATTGCTCCGGATCCGTTCCCAGGTCGATGGCGACGATGCGTTCAGCGACATCGATACCTAACGCTTGACACAAGGCCCACGCCGTCTCCGCGGTCCACGCCGAATTGGCGACGATGCCGGCGGACTGGCGCAGGAGTCGTCGCACGAACCACCGTTTCATCGCGCTCGCCGTGATCTTCTCGCGCTCCTGCAGCAGGTCGCTGCCGTTCACGTAGAGAAGGAACGGTGCGCGCGCGGCGCCGCGCCGGGCGAGCATCAGCGGATACCCACAGGGCCTGATGTTGCCGCAGTGAATGACGTCGACAGCAGCGGCCCGGCGCGCGATGCTGCGCGCCCAGCGCCAGCGGTTTGTCGCCGTCTTGGCACCCTGGAACGTGAACGGCTCGCGCGCTATGCGGTACGGCTCCTTCTCGTCGAAGCGCTTGGAGTCCGAGGCCGCGACTGTGGAGACGATCACGCCGTCGCTTGCGAGCCGCCGGCAAAGCTCGACATGGCGACGCGCCATGCCGCCCAGGTCCGGCGGATAATCCACCGTGACGAACAGATGTCGCATGCTGCGTTAGGCGACGCCTGCGACCGGCGCGCTGCTGGACACGTCTGGCGCGAGCGCGGTGATCAGCGTCTCCAGCCCTTCGATATACTGCTGCTCCGGATAGTCGCGAGCGACGCGAGCGCGCGCGACGCCGCCCATCGCGCTGCGCCGCTCAGGGTCGTGCACCAGCGTCGCGAGGGCCGCGGCGCAGGCGGGAGCATCGAACGTGTCGAGCAAGATTCCGGAGATTCCGTTCGCCACATAGCGCTCGAAAATCGCTGCGCGAGGCGCGACCACAGGCACACCGTTACTCATGCCGTCGAGCGTCGCGAAGACGGCGTCGTCACCGCCGACGGCGACAACGACGGCGGCGGCGTGAGCCAGCACGTGCGCGACCCCCACCGGCGCCTGAAGCCACCGCACGACGCGGGACAGGCCTAACGCCGCGGCCTGCATGCGCAAGCGCTCCGGGACCTCTGCGCTGGCCACCATGCAAAGCGTAAGATCGCGGTGTCGCTTGCGCAGCATTGTCACAGCGCGCAGCACGCGGCTCGCGTGAGTAGTGCCGGCCGCGTCGTACACACAGACCAACAGCGGCGCACTCGGCGGACGATCCGGCAGGGGGTCCGGCAGCGTCACGCCCAATTCGACGCGGAAGCGCGAAGCCTCGAAGCCGGCGCGATCGATCCCCGACCGTCCGGTCAGCAGCTGCGTGGCCACGTTGAGCCGTTCGGCGAGACGGCCAAGGCGCGTTGGCCGCACGCGCTCGCCGACGGCGATGCGCCTAACAAGCGCCGGACGCTGCCGCCGTCCAACCATTGCCAGCGCGACGGAGAAGTGATCGGCGTCGTCGTTGACGAACACGATCTCGCTTTCGTGCTCGCGAATCACCTTGCGGATGCCGTGCACTCGGGCTGCACCGGCCTTGCGCCCGCGCGCAGCAAGCGGCTGAACCGTGATGCGCGTTGCGTCGCTGTCGCCGTGCATGTCCGAGAAGGCGACGCTGTTCAGTGGTGCCATGACGACTACGCTGTGTCCACGCATGGCGAGACCGCGTGCTGCCGAGACGAGCGCGCGTGCTCGTCCCGTCCACAAGACATCACTCACCACAAAGAGACAGCGGGCCACGCGTTAGGCTCCTCCCCCTCTCCCTCTCCCTCCCCCTCGTGCCTCCTCCCCTTCATCGGCCAGGTTACCGGCGTGTACGGGCCGATCGGCGAACTGCAGCTCGTGCAAGCGACGATACACGCCGTTTCCCGTTGCCAGCAACATGGAATGCGTACCGCGCTCCACGACGCGGCCGCCGTCGAGGACCAGGATCTGCGTGGCATGCTGCACGGTGGACAGACGATGCGCAATCACAATGACAGTGCGGCCCGCGAGCAGTCTGTCGATCGCTTCCTGCACCAGCCGTTCGGACTCCGTGTCCAGCGCCGAGGTGGCTTCATCCAGAATGAGAATCGGCGGGTCTATAAGCAGGGCACGCGCAATCGCGAGACGTTGCCGCTGGCCTCCAGACAAGCGCGTTCCCCGCTCGCCGAGTACGGTGTCGTACCCGTTAGGCAGCGCCGCGATGAAGTCGTGCGCGTTCGCGGCGCGCGCGGCAGCCTCGATTTCCGCGTTGCTGTACTTCCCCGCGGCCGCATACGCGATGTTCTGGCGCACAGTATCGTTGAACAGCACGGTGTCCTGACTGACGATACCTGTGAGCGCGCGCAACGACCCCAGCGAGATCTCCCTGGTGTCGATGCCGTCGATTGTGATGCGTCCCTCAGTCGGCTCGTAAAAGCGCGGGATGAGATCGACCAGCGTGGTCTTCCCGGCGCCGCTTGGACCGACAAGTGCGACGATATCGCCCTTGTGCACCGTGAACGTGACCTCGCGCAGCACCGGTTCTCCATCGTACGCGAAGCTCACATTGTCGAACGCGAGCTCGTTCTGTAGCGCGGAGGCGCTGCGCGTGCCGCGATCGAGCATCGACTCCGTCGGTCGGTCCATGACCTCGAAGAGCCGCTCTGCCGCAGCGAGCGATTGCTGCGCGACCGTTGGAATCTGCGAAAGCTGCTTGAGCGGCTGCAGCATGCGCAGCACGAGCAGCAGAAACGCGATCAGCTCCGAACCGGACATGGACCGCGTGACAAGTACTTCGCGCGCGCCGACGCCGAGGACGATCACAGCGACGGCAGTGCCGATCAACTCTGTAATTGGTCCCGCGAGGTATGCCAGCCGCTGCACGCGCGTCATCCCGCGCGCATAACGATTGCTCGCTTCGTAGAAGCGTGTTTCTTCGTACGCCTCGCCGCGAAACGCCTTGACGAGTCGCATCCCCGTAATCGCTTCCTGCACCACGCTCGTCATCTCGCCGTATTGATCCCCCAATCGCCGATGGCCTCTGCGCAGCTTTCTGAGGAGCGGCAGCAGCAGCCCCATGAGGACAGGAGCCACCACAAGAGATAGCAGCGTTAGGCGCCAGGAAATGACGAAGCAGACCGTGATGGACGTGATCACCACAGCGAGACTCTGGATCGAGCGCGTGACGGCCTCGGTGATGACGGCCTTGGTCTGCTGCGTATCCGTGAAGACGCGCGCCAGCGTCTGCCCCGCGCGTGTGCGCGTGAAATAGCCCAGCGGCAGCCGCTGCACGTGCCCGTAGAAGGCGTTGCGCATATCGCGCGTCACCAGCTCCTGCACCTGCGCACTCAGCTGTCCGCTCGTCCATACGAGCACGTTCTTCAAGACGACCGCCACGAGCACGATGATGATGATGTTCGTGAGCGACGCGAATGCGTCGTTAGGGTCGTGGAACCAGCCGATCAGCCAACGCTGGACCGCGCTGATCGCGCTCGGACTCGTCGTCGTGCCGAATACGCGATCGAGGAACGGGATCAGCAGCGTGAACGACAGGACATCCAGCAGCGCTGCCGTTACGTTCGCCGTGACTACCGCGGCCAGGCGCCACCCGTGTGGCCGCACGAAGCCGAGCAGCCGGCGGTAGATCATCGAGGGGTCAAGAGCGCCAGCGGCACGATGCATTCCTCGGGGGTCACGCCACCGTGGAGGAACGATCCCCGATAGCGGCTCTGATACTCGCGCAGCTTGGTAGGATAGACGAAGAAAGTGTCGCCGACGGCGAGCAGCGTGTTGCAGCCAAGCCCTCGGCGCGGGAGCCGCAAAGTATCCTCGTTAGGAAACAGCAGCGCGTGTTCGGCGCGCTCCGCGCGCAAATCTTCCCCGAACTTGTAGCGCAGATTCGCCGTGGCGTCGCGCTTGGCAAAGACCGTGGCTGGCGTCTGACAGTGAATCGACCCGTGATCACTCGTGAGGAGCACCGGTAGACGTCGGCGCGCGGCTTCACGCAGCACGGAGAGAAGCGCCGAGCGCTGGAACCACTGCTGCGTGAGCTGTCGCAACGCGATCTCGTCGCGCGCCACTTCATAGAGGATTGTCGACTCGCTGCGCCCATGCGTCAGGAGATCGATGAAATTGAAAACGAACGCAGTGACGCCGTCCTGGCCGATCGCCGTCGAGAGGTGGCGCTCCAGATCGTCGGAATCGCTCGGCGTCGAGATCTTGTAGTAGCGCACTGGCGACTTTTCGCCGAGCTCGGACAGGTGCGCTTCCAGCAGTGAGCGCTCGTACGCGTTCAGCGTCTCGTCGTCGCGATCCGCTGAGCCCCACCAGTCCGGGAAGCGCGCCGCGATCTCGCCAGGAAAGAGACCGCTGAAGAGCGCGTTGCGCGCATACGGCGTCGCAGTCGGGAGGATCGCGAAATAGTGCGAAGTCTCCACTTCGAAGAGCGACGTTAGGTTCCGCTGCAAGACGTGCCACTGGTCCAGCCGCAGGCAGTCCACCACGATGAAGAGCACCGCGCGACTGCGGCGCATCGCCGGCAGCAAGAATTCGCCGACGATGTCGATGGACAGCGGTGGACGATTTCCCTCGAGGTCACGCAGCCAACGCGGGTACTCGCGCTGCATGAACGCCGCGAAGTCGCGATGCATCGCGGGATACATCCCGCGCAGCGACTCGTACAAGCCGCGCTCACCTGCCGCAGTGAGATCGATGTCCCAGTGCATCAACTCATCGAAGCGATCGATCCAGCCGCGCCAATCGAGATCGCGTGTGCGCTCGGTCTCGAGCGAACGGAAGCGATCGACAAACGATCGCGCCACGGCCTGCTGCCGGAGCTGCGGCCCCTCGAGGATCTTCGTGACGACCGACAACACCTGCCGCGGATTAACTGGCTTGACGAGATAATCGTGGATGTCTGCGCCGAGCGCGTCGCGCAGCGTCGTGTCGTCTTCGCTCTTCGTCACCATCACGACGGGAAGGTTCGGCGCCAGCTCGCGCACCTCGCGGAACGCCTCCAGCCCTCGCTTTCCCGGCATCTGTTCGTCGAGAAGCACGACATCGAACGGCTGACGCCGTAGCAGCTCCACTGCATCATCTGCGTTCGTGGCGACGTGCACTTCGTAGCCCTTATCCGCGAGAAACAGCCGATGCGGCTCGAGCATGTCGACTTCGTCGTCGATCCACAAAACGGTCTTGGGCGGTTTCTGCGCGCCGGTACGAACGCTCGGGGGCATGGTCGAATGTAGCCCGGGGTCAAAACGTTTGCCGGGTGCCACGCGTCCCGTAGATTGACCCGCGTGCCCCCTCCGCCACCCGCGCCTCCGCCAGTGCAGCCCCTGCAGCAGCTGCCGCCGTATGCCGTTCCGCCTGTTGAGTTTCCGTTCCGCTCGCTCGTACAGCGCGCGGCGCGGTTGGCGCTTGGTGGCGAGCGGGAAATCGCGCTCGCGGCCCTGACAGCGGCTCGGTTCGCGCGAGGAAGCGTTGGGCCGTTCAGGCTTCCCGGCTCGCTGCGGCAGGCGCGGGCAGCGGCGTCGAGAGTGTGGTTCTCTACGCTCACCTTACCCGCGCGCGCCCGGCTGTCGGCTCAGCGAGTTGTCGATGCCAGCGCTGGCGATGACATGCAGGCACTCGCGGCTGGACTCGAGGAGCTGATCGAGGTCGCCGGACCAGTGCTCGACCGGGCGGCAAACGCCGAGCTGCGTGCGTTGACGAGACTCGCGACCGCACGAGCCGACGCGTGATCGCGCAACCTGGCGCGGAAGGACCTAACGAGAAGGCTGATCCGCATCCGTTCGACGCCGCGGCGTACCTCTCGAACGTCGCCAACGGATCCGTTCCCGACGATCTGATTCCGACGGGCTTCCCCAGCGTCGATGCGTTGTTAGGCGGCGGCTTGCATCGCGGCGACCTTGTCGTTGTCGGCGGCGAGGCAGGATCGGGCAAGAGCGCGCTGGCGCTGGGAATCGTGCTGCGCGTCTCTGGTAACGGCGGGAAAGCCGCGTTCCTGAGCGGCGAAATGAGCGCCGAGCGCGTGTACGATCGTGCCGTCGCGATCGAGGCCCGCGTGCGCTACGACCATTTGCGCAGCGGCTCGCTGAGCGACGCCGAGCGGAATCAGGTGGCCTTCGCCGCGGCCAAGCTCAGGTCGCAGTCACCGGTGATCCAACAGATCCCCGACAGCGGCGTCGGCGGCTTGAGCGACGTGCTCATCGAGCACCTCGGCCTGCAACTCGTCGTGGTCGATCCGCTGCAGTGGTTGTTGTACGGCGACAATTCCATGGACGAGCAGATGGCGCGCGTGGCGCGCGACCTCAAGGCGCTCGCTCTTCGCCGGTCAGTTGCGGTACTTGCCGTCACCAGTTTGCGCGCCGCGACGCGTGAGCGACCCGACCCGCGTCCCCGGCTGGACGATTTGGGAGCGCTCGGCGCGCTCAAGCAGCACGGAGACGTCGTGCTGGGATTGTTCAGGGAGGAGATGTACTCGGATTTGCGCGACGTGCAGGGTGCGGCGGAGCTGCACGTGCTGAAGAATCGATCGGGGGCGTTAGGCTACGCCGACCTGTACTTCTATAAAGAATCGTTGCGCTTCGAGGATGTAATCGACTAGCGACTGGACCAAGCTTGGAGCAACCGCTTTGTAGTTCGTTAGAAGGTGCCGCCAACCCCGACAAGCAGAAACGTGTACGAGCTGCCTGAGGAAAACGCGACCATACTCCGTCCCATGATCGTCTCGACGGCAGCGCCGAGATTTGGATCGGTCGTAACCAGGCCGATGCCGATCACTGACGTGCTACCGATAGTCCAGCGCTCGAAATCGAGCTGGTAGCCGTTGCGTGTGAAATTGAATTGGTCCGGGAGGTATTTGACCAATTCTGCGGGCGTGACGCCCGCCGGATAATCAGGTGGCCATACGTCGCCGTCCTGATAGTAGTTGAGCGCTGCGTCGCGGATCACCTGCATGTCGCCCACGATGGCGGCCGCCGTCGCGCGACGGCGGATCTCCCAGAAGCGCGGAATACCGAAGCGAGCGAGAATGCCGATGATGGCGAGCACTGCCAGTAGTTCGACGATCGTGAAGCCGCGTCGAAAACGTCTCACTTTGGCGCCGCTCCCAGGCTTCGCATCGCGTCGTGCAGGTAGGATGTATCAGCGAACGCGGAAGGAAGCACCCAGCGTTTACCGAGGTGACTCAGGCTCAGCGCAAATGTATTTGGCCCCGTTAGGCGGTACGCGATGCGCGGATCGCTGATGCCGCTCTCGACTTCGGTGCGTGGCAGCCGGCCGTTACGTTCCTGGAAGTCGCGTACGCGGCGGCTCGCCAGATACAGCGTGAGCCGCGCGCTGGCGTCCTGGCGTCCGGCCGATACGGCGGGAACGGGACGCGTCCCTAACGAGGGAACGAGCCACACGGCACCACAGGCGGCGATTGCCGCGATCGAGACCATGCGACGCCAAGGGCGCGGCGGGCGCCGTTTTCGGGCTTCCGCCTTGCGTTCCTCGATCTTTCCGATGAGGTACTCGCCCGCCAACGTCTGGGCGAGCATGTCCCTGCCTGGGGCGCTCGGACGGGCTCCGGCAGACGCTTGGGGAGGCCCGGCCTGGCCGGCCCGGGGCGTTGGTGGTGGCATCGAACAGCGACGATCGCCGAGCCTTTCCGTCACGCATTTCGACCACAATGTGCCGCGTCTAACTAAAGCTGTCAGACGCCAGGAATCGGCGTTCTAGCTGTCAGTAAGAGCCCGCTGTAAGCTTGGGACAGCCCAACTGGCATCTGACAGCTTTGGTTTGGTGTCGCGTTAGGCAACGCGCGGGTGACCATGGGAAGGGAGGCGTCATGGCTGAGGAATTCCAAGTCAGCGGCGAGAACGCGACTGCGCCGTTCACGCTGAAACTGCATCGCGGTGACGGCATGACCCTCATCGCGATGAATTGGAAAAAAGGGAAACCACCGAAAGACTTCGCGGGCTTCGCGATCGAATACAAGGAGCCTAACGGGGACCGATTCTTTCCGTTGAAGAATCGTCTGGCGTTCCCCGGCACTAGCGGCGACGTCAATCCGAACAAGCTTTCGACGCGCCTCTCGCCCATTCAGAAGTTTCGCTGGGTGCACTTTCCGCGCTTCGCTGAGCTCAAGGGAAAATTCCTTTACCGCGTGACGCCCGTATTCATGAACGCGGCGGACGAGCTGAGTTACGGCGACCCGCAGGAAGCGGCGATCGAGCTCCGTCGCGAGACGTATCCAGGAAAGCTGAATGTGACATTCACACGCGGCTTTGTCGCGTCGCAGGCATTCGTAGATCGCTTTGAATCGAAGGGACCGATCTCGAAGCTTCTGCCGAAGAATGCGGACGCAGGACTCAAGTTCGTGCCGACGCATCCGAGCGCGAAAGAAGCGCTGGCGTGGATGGGCTTCGAGGCGCGCAGCGCGATCCTCGAGGTGCTCGACGAAGCGATCAAGGACAAGAAGGCCCAGGTTCGCGTCGTCGCGTACGACCTGAGCGAGCCTGGCATCGTCTCACGTCTCGAGAAACTCGGCAAACGGCTCAAGGTGATCATCGACAACGATGGCGCGCACAAGAAGACGACATCGGGTGAGGCGCAATCGGAGAAGCGCCTGCGCAAGTCCGCAGGCACCGCGAACGTGAAGCGGCAGCACATGGGAAAGCTGCAGCACAACAAGACCATCGTCGTCGATGGCCCCAAGGTGCAAGCTGTCGTTTGCGGTTCCACGAACTTCACGTGGCGCGGATTCTTCGTGCAGTCGAACAACGCCATGATTCTGCGCGGCAAGAATGCCGTTAGGCTTTTCACCGCAGCGTTCGACGCCTACTTCCAGCACGACAAGCCGGCGGATTTTGGGAAGACATCGGCGGCGCAGCTCAGCGATATCAAACTCAAAGCGATCGACGCCCACGTTGGCTTCTCGCCCTACGCGACGAAGAATTCGCTGCTCAAGAAGATCGCGGACGACATCGGCAAGAAGACGACGTCGAGTCTTCTGTACTCACTGGCCTTTCTATATCAAACGAAAGGCCCGATCCGCGATGCCATCAGGAAGGTCACGCGCAGCAAGAACGTCTTTGTATATGGCATCTCGGACAAGAAAGTCGGCGGCATCGCACTGCAGAAACCGGATGGCAATGTCGCTCCCGTGAATCCGTCGGCGCTCTCGAAGAACATCCCGGAGCCATTCAAGAAGGAACCGACAGGCGGCGGTGGCAACCGCATGCATCACAAGTTCGTCGTCATCGATTTCGACAAGCCGACGGCGCGTGTGTACTTGGGTTCGTACAACTTTTCCGACGCGGCAGACGGAAAGAACGGCGAGAACCTGCTGTTAATTCGCGATCGACGCGTGGCGACGTCGTACGCGATCGAGGCGCTGCGCATCTTCGACCACTACCACTTTCGTGTGGCACAGCAGGAAGCGAAGAAGAAGGGGGTCAAGAAGCTGCAGTTGCAGCGGCCGCCCAGAAAAGCTGGCGAAAAGCCCTGGTGGGACGACGACTATACGAACAAGCGTCGCGCGCGTGATCGCGTGCTCTTCTCGTAGCGCCGACGCGTCGATGTGACGCTCGACGTCCGCCTTGACGCGGTTTAGGCTTGGCCGGAAGCGCCCTTCGGCGATAAGTTCGGTTTATTCCTCCTCGCCTGGGAGACCAAATGCCCGTCTCGCGCCGGTCCTTCCTCGTCACAATCGGCGGCGGTAGCGCCGCCTTCTTAGCGAACCCTTCGTTCACGTGGCGTGGACACGAGCCGCTGCTGGCTCAGGGTGTCTCCGCGCGACGAGCCGATCGGCTGCTCGCGTCCGCCCCTGGGATGGTCCGGCTCGATAGCAACGAAAACCCTAACGGGCCGGGACCGCGGGTGTACCAGACGATTCAAAAGTATCTCAATACGTCGAATCGCTACCCAGTGAAGAGCGAGGATGACCTCGCCGCCGAAATCGCCAGAGTTCACGGGATCAAGCCTGAGAACGTGTTGTTAGGCTGTGGCTCCGGCGAGCTGCTGCGATCGGCGGTGAATGGATTCACGAGCAAGGAGCGCGCGTTCGTTGCTCCGGAACCGACGTTTGAGGCGCCCGGGAACTGGGCGAAGTTCATGGGTGTTCCCGTCGTCGCGCCAAAGGTCGATTCGGCATTGCGGGTGGATCTCGACGCGATGGTGGACGGCGCGCGCGGCGCGGGATTGGTCTACCTGTGCAACCCGAATAACCCCACCGCGACTGTTCTCGGCTCCGCGGCTGTCACCGCGTACGTGAACCGTGTGAATCAGATTTCGCCTGAGACGACGATCCTGATCGACGAAGCATATCACGAATACGTGGATGAGCCGAGCTATGCGACGGCGATTCCGATGGCCCTGACGAATCCGCGCGTCGTGGTGACGCGCACGTTCTCGAAGGTATTCGGCATGGCCGGACTGCGGCTGGGTTACGCCATCGGTTTGCCGGCGACGCTCGCCAAGATCTCGCCGTGGATGCTGGGCTCGAACGTGAACGCGCTCGCGGTCGTTGCCGCGCAGGCGACGGTCGGCGATGCCGCACACGTCGAGCGAGAACGGAAGCGCAACCGTGTGGCGCGTGCCATGACGCAGAAGTTCTTCGAGGACGCCGGCTACACCGTGGCCAAGTGCGACGCGAACTTCATGATGGTGGACATCCGTCGCGACTCGAAAGCGTTCAAAATGGAGTGCGTCAAGCACAAGGTCGCCATCGGGCGGCCGTTCCCGACGCTGCCTAACCATGCGCGCATTTCGATCGGCACGATGGACGAGATGAAGAAGGCGCTCACCGTTTTCAAAACGACTTTGGCCACGGCCACGACGAATTCGTCGGGCCGTTAGGCAGCGGCGCCGTAGCGCCGCTCCGCTGAGTGGACCGCGATCGGCAGCTGTTGCGGCATTTTCTTGCCGCGATTGCGTATCGCACGCAGAAGGCGCTGCGCGGCGCTCCTGCGAGCTACCCCGACTTCGCGGCCGGGAATCTGGCGCGTACGCCCGTCGAGATCCTGCGGCACATGACCAGCCTCATGGGCTATGTGCGGTCGCTGTTCGTTGGCGGATCCTACCCTGTCAAACCGCCTGCTCTGGGGAGTTTCCACGACGAGATGACGCGCTTTCACGAGATGCTGGAGGAGGTCGGAACGCTGCTGGAATCGTCCACCGCACCGTCGATCACGACGGAGCAGCTCTTGCAGGGTCCATTTGCTGATGTGATGACGCACGTCGGCCAGCTGGGCCTGCTGCGCCGTCTCGCGGATTCTCCCGTGGCGCCCGAGAACTTCATCCATGCGCACATTGACGGCGATCGACTTGGACCTGATCAGGCACTGCCCGCGCGTCCCGATCTACACTGGCCGGAACGCCCTGCCTAACGAGGATGTACGATGCCCTGCCTGGTTGCGCTGATCGCGCTCATCGCGCCGCGAGTGCTCATCGCCGTTCTCTGGTTCTTCACACCCT
>DATBKN010000229.1:0-10813 GCA_036555845.1 Gemmatimonadaceae bacterium
GACTGCGCGCGACTTCACCGGATGCCGTGGCGGGGCAGTCATTGTTAGGCGCCTTTCTCTTGCTTGGGACGCTTCTTCTGCGCATGACGTGACGCCGAATGATGCGATGGACTGACCCGCTCAGGCAGCGGCGCGAGGATCGTTCCACGACAACCAGGCGCACCGCAGCGGCAGACGTAGCGCTGTTCATCCTCCTCCGAGGAATCTGCGTCACGCTCGTACGCGTAGTCGTACGAGAGCTCTTCTCCGGCCGCGATGTCACGCATCGCATCGATGAAAATGCGTCCCTGCACGATCACGGCCTCGCAGTTCGGCTCGCATGAGTGATTGATCAGGCGCGCGTCGTTGCCGCCCACAGCCGCGTCCACGACCGTGCGCTGCGTGAGCGAGAACAAGAACGTGTGATGCCGCTGCATGTGCTCATCGTCGTAGCGCCGGTCTGCCTCTTTCCACGAGATCCGCTGGCCGGTGTACTCGATGATGCGCTCGCCTTTCTTGATCGGTCGCGTCGCGAAGGCACCGCGTCCCTGAATCTTCGAGCGCCGAATCTCGAAAGGCTGACGAGACTCGGCAGGTTTCCTGCCGTTGCGCATAACGAGAGCTACCGTGCTGCTAACGCCGAGGCGACTCGCTTCGCGAAGCGTTCGCTGAGAAACTGACCGCGCTTCGTGTTCGTCGCGACCCACTCCGCGTTCTGAAAAGCCAAGGGACTCACCTCGCTGCGGTAGCGCTCCAGATACGGACGAACCTTCGCGAAGAGATACATGCCTTCGCCGCAACTCTCCATCATGAACTCTCCGTCGATCACGCCATGCTTCGCCATCGCATACGTCATTTCCCAGTAGCTCGATACCTGGCGATACGCCTCGTTAAGCGGGTGGCCGTCCTTCGCCACGGCAACACAGTCTTCGTACGACGCGGGCATGAACTTGGAGCTTATCTCTTTGCGCGACTGACGCAGCGTAGCGTCGGTGCGAAGTTCATAAAGCTTCAGCACGAGCGCGGCGTCGTGGTGATCGGGTGCATCTTTCAGGGTCAGCATTCGAGTCGTAACGTGAGGGCGGAGTCGTCGGTGGAACTGGGTAAAAGGCAGCCGCGCGGAAGATGCGTGGCGCACAAATTGAATTCTAGTAAGTGCTGAGCCCCCAGCCCCTATTTAGTTGTGGACCGTAAATCGATGGGGCGAAGTACAATAGCAAGGCTCAGCAATTCACTTGGGGGAGGATGAAATGAGTAAGACGATGCGAATGCTGCTCACGGTCGCTGTAGTGGCCGGCAGCGTTTCGATGAGCGCGTGTGGTGGGGCTCGTCAGGGGCCGCGAGGCACCGACCCGCCGACAATGCTTCAGGTCGACAATCAGCGCTTCCTCGACATGAACATTTATTTGATAACGAGCGGCGGCGCGCGCATTCGGCTCGGCACCGCCACAGGAAACTCGTCCACTACGATGAGGATTCCAGCTACATACGTGTTTGGCGGCACTGACTTGCGTTTTCTCGCCGATCCGATCGGGGCTCAGTCAACGCCGGTCTCACAGTCTATCACTGTGTTTCCGGGGGACAACGTCAAATTGATCATACCACCGTAGGCCGCGATGCCTAACGTGAAAAGGGGCGCGACGATGAACGTCGCGCCCCTTTTGTCTCGATATGCGAGAGCCGCCTAACGCCGAATGCGGATCGGCATTTCCAGCGGCAGAACGATACCGCCTGGTCTGCGACCGCGGCGTGGAACGCAGTGGTCCTGACCAACGGGGCCGCCGCGAATCACGACGCCGATCGCTTCGCCGATGATGGTGCCGAGAACCTCACCGCGGCTCGGGCCTTCGGAGCGGCCTTCGGCCTCACCGGTCGGCGCTGGGGTCGCGGCCGTGGCCGCGGGGCGCGGTACAACGCTGGGTACAGCCGCCACGTCCTTGGGCATGTCAGGCGCCGGAATGGGCGTCTGAACGATCTCCTCGGCCGGATCGGGAGAAGGCGTAGACTCCTGGAGCGGTACTTCGCTCACCGCTGGCGGGTTATAGACGCGACGCGGCACGCGGTTACGAATTGGCGCTGGCGCAGGCAGTTGCTCCTCGGACGAGACGAAGCGCGTCGGCTGATAATCCTGAATGCGGGCCGCCAGCTCGATGCTGGACGACTGCGCGGCGCTCAGGTCGCGCAGTAGCTCATCGCTAGGAACCTCACGTCCACCGCTGCACGATGCGGCGATGAAAGCGATTCCGTAAATGAGCGCTGGTTTCTGTAGAGATCGCACCGTTGCTACCTCCGGAGGCTCACAACCTTTGCCACGATTCTCGCGGCGGCGTGTAATCTGCCGAGCGTGCACGTTGCATACACTACGCCATCTATTTGTGCCCTGCGCCTAGCAAACTAAATCGATTTCGTCCCTTCGCTATGACAAGCATCTGTCACCGGCCGATGACACTGGCCGTCTTCGCCCTCACAGCTCTCGCGGCCTGTTCGGCCCCTCGCGCCGCCAACACGAGTGCTGACCTAACAGAGCGAGAGCGCACCGCCATCGCCGACACGATCAAACAACGGCTTGTCAGTGCTTATAACCTCAGCAGCCCCGATGTTGTAAGAAGCTTCATGAGCGTTTACCCCAAGAGAAGCAGCGCCGAAGTCGTCTCGGCGGCTGGGGGCCGCGTTACGGCGTCGCGCGACACCCTCGAGGCAGGCATCCGATCGTTCTGGGAGTCCGTCGGGTCGCTCATGAAAGAGCCACGCTGGGAGTGGGGTCCGATGCTCGTCGACGTCCTTTCGCGCGATGCAGCCGTACTGACTACCACGTATGTCATTCCGCATCACACGGAAGAAGGTGCGCCGCACGTCATCGGCGGGGCGTGGACGTCGCTATGGAAGCGGGTGGATGGAGATTGGGTGATCGTCCGCGAGCACCTGTCAGACATGCCGCGCGCGGCGGCGGAGAGAATGGAGGCAGCGATGGGGCATAAGCACTAGATAGGCGTAGGGGTAGGGGTAGGAATTGCGGTCGGCCTACGGCCTACCCCTACCCCTATTCCTACCCCTATTCCTACCCCTATTCCTACCACCCATGCTTCGCCCGCGCCGTCGTTATGTGCGCCGCGTGGTGGCGGCAGTGCCAGCTGTAGAGCGCCAGTATGAGATCGATAGTCATGCGCCCATTCTCCGGATGATGCAGCCCTCGATTGAACTCGGCGGGACCTAACGAGCGAAGCAGCGTCACCCAGCGCTTGTGCAGCCCCTCGAGCACCCCGAGGGAGACGTCCACTGGAAGGTCCTTCGCGTCTGGAAAGTTGGCCCAGCGCGCTTCGTCGTACGCTTTGATGTGCGGCTCGTCCTCGGCAAGCGCGAACTTCGTGCGGATATAGGCGTGCGCGTGGCTGTCAGCCACATGGTGCACCACCTGTTTAATCGTCCAACCTCCATCGCGATACGGCGTCGCCAACTGCGCGTCGTTGAGCCCAGCCACAGCTGAACGCATTGCGGTAGGCAGATGCGCGATATGCGCGATGCATTGCTCGCGCGATACGTCGTCGTACGAGGTCGGCGGTTCGAAGCGACCGATCGGATAACGCGGGTCAGTCATGAGTAGGGGCTAGGGGCTAGGGGCTGGGGACTAGTGAGGGCGACGCTAAGTTACGGCGTATTCGCGCCCGCTGTGATGGCGGGCGTACGTGTAACTGATCGGAGCAAGCAATGGACTGGTTGACTGATCCCAACATCTGGATCGGCCTGCTCACGCTGACGGTGCTCGAGGTCGTCCTCGGCATCGACAATATCATCTTCATCTCGATTCTCGCGGGGCGCTTGCCGCGCGCCGAGCAGCCGCGCGCGCGCCGGCTGGGGCTTGGCGGCGCCTTCGTCACGCGTGTGCTCCTGCTTTTGAGCATCGCGTGGCTGGTGCGCCTGACGCGGCCTTTGTTCAGCGTCTTCGGTCACGGCTTTTCGGGACGCGACCTCATACTACTCGTCGGCGGCCTCTTTCTGATCGCGAAAGCGACGTACGAAATCCACGGCAAATTGGAGGGCGAGGAACACACGGCGGAGGAACGCAGCAAGGCTCACTCACTGTGGGCCGTCGTCACGCAGATCATGCTGATCGACATCATCTTCTCGCTCGATTCCGTGATCACGGCGGTCGGCATGGTCGACAATGTGGTCATCATGATCGCGGCGAACGTCATCGCTCTCGGGATCATGTTGGCATCGGCTGGGCCGATCGCGCGCTTCGTCGACGCGCATCCGACAGTGAAGATGCTGGCGCTCGCGTTCCTGGTGCTCATCGGGACGCAGCTCGTCGCCGAATCGTTAGGTACGCATATCCCGAAAGGATACACATACTTCGCGATGGCCTTCTCGGTGACCGTTGAGATGCTCAACCTCAAGATGCGCGCGCGGGCGGCCAAGGTACTGGCGCTGCGCGACACTCCGCACGAGGCACCACCTAACGAGCCAGCTGCTGGAGCGCCTCTCCAGTGAGGCGGTAGACCGTCCAGTCGTCCATCGGCTTTGCGCCGAGTGACTTGTAGAAGCCGATTGCCGGCTTGTTCCAGTCGAGCACGGCCCATTCGAAGCGCGCGCATCCGCGCTTGACTGCGACGCGGGCGAGATGGCGCAGCAGCTCGCGGCCTACGCCGTGTCCACGGTGCTCGGGAGTGACGAAGAGATCCTCGAGGTACAGTCCGGGGCTCGCGGCGAAGGTGGAGTAGTTGTGAAAGAAAAGAGCGAACCCAACGGGTTCGTCGCCGAACCTCGCGATGACGCACTCCGCGTAGCGCGGCTCACCAAAGAGCGTGCGCCGCACCTTCTCCTCGGTCGCCTGGCATTCGTGCGCGAGGCGTTCGTATTCCGCCAGCCCGTGAATCATGCGGACGATTGTCGCTGCGTCGTCAGGCGTCGCTTCACGAATTGTGAGTGTGGCGTCGGCAGTTGGCATCGAGCGGTCCCTGTTGCAAAATGGCGGAGTTCCCTGCCCCGGAATATGAAAATGCCACATCGACCACACACGCGCCGCGCGATCCGCATCGCGTTTCTCTCGCTCGCGCTCCCGTTCGTCGCGCAGAGCCAAACGGCAGCGACCTACTATCCGGGCCCCGGCACCCAATGGCAGCGCAAGCGGGCCGCGGACGTGGGAATGGATTCAGTCGCGCTCGCCGCGGCGGTGCAGTTCGCGCAGAGCCACGAGATCAACTTTCTCAAAGACATGGCCGCGCAGGTCAAAGAGCAGACCAAGAACGAACCCTATCCTGATGTCCTGGGGCCTACGCGCGATCGCACAGGACAAAACGGAATCGTGATTCGGCACGGCTACATCATCGCCGAGTGGGGGGACACCGAGAGAGTCGACATGACGTTCAGCGTCGCGAAGAGTTATGTCGCGACGACTGCCGGTCTCGCGCTCGATCGCGGCATGATCCGCAACATCAATGATCGCGTCGCCGACTATGTGGAGGACGGCGGCTTCGACTCGCCGCATAACGCGAAGATCACATGGCACATGCTGCTCAACCAAACGTCGGAGTGGGAGGGAACGCTTTTCGAAAAGCCCGACGTGGCCGATCGCCGTGAAGGACGCGACCGCTCCTTACGAGAGCCAGGCACTTTTTGGGAATACAATGACGTGCGCGTGAACCGTGCGGCGCTGGCGATTCTCCGCGTGTGGGGTCAACCGCTGCCTGAAGTGCTCAAGCGAGAGATCATGGATCCGATCGGTGCTTCGCCGACGTGGGAGTGGCACGGCTACCGGACCTCGTGGGTGGATCTCAACGGAAGGCGTGTGCAATCTGTCAGCGGCGGCGGGCACTGGGGCGGCGGAGTCTGGGCGAGCACGCGCGATCACGCTCGCTTTGGGCTGTTGCATCTGCGTCGCGGCAAGTGGAACGGGAAGCAGCTGCTCTCCGAGAAGTGGATCGACATGGCGACGACGCCGACCGACATCCGGCCCGTGTATGGCTACATGTGGTGGCTCAACAACGAGAAAGGGACGACGCACGCGGGAGCGACGCCAAAGAGCTTCTTCGCGCGCGGCGCGGGCGGCAACACGATCTGGATCTGTCCCGAGTTGGACATTGTCGTCGTCACGCGTTGGTTGGATACGGGGGCAACGAACGATTTCATGAAGCTCGTGCAGGCCGCTGTGAAATCCTAACGAGGCTTCCGCGCGGGGCTTGTTTCCAGGACGATGACTCGATCAGGAGCATCGTCCCTGGGCAGCGTCAACGTCACGCCATCGTCGGATTGAAGGAAGGGTACGGGTTCACCACCACGCAACAGGCGAGCGCTTCGCACACGTGAGCCTAACGCAGTGAGCGCGAGGACGCGATCTGCCCAGTTCAGCACGTGCACGAACACCGTGTCGCCTCGCTGCGTTGTGACGCCCCATTGTCTCGCTGGCAGCGGTCCTCCACGTGTTCCGTAAATCGATGAGCCGTAGTTCGCGAGCCATGTACCCAACTCACGCAAACGCTCCGCGGCTTCAGGTTGAATGGTTCCGTCGGGGCGCGGCCCGATGTTGAGCAACAGATTCGCGTCGTTTCCCGCTGCGCGAACCAGATAGCCGATCAGCTCGCGCGTCGACTTGAACTTCTCGTCAGTGATATTGAAGCCCCACGAGTCGTTCATCGTAAGCGACGTCTCGAGCGGGAGCCGGCCAATCTCAGTGGTGTTGAAGCCAGCTGTGTTCGCGCCAGGGAGGTCCTGCTCGAACGTCTGCACATCCTCGTCCGGCAGCGGCGCCTGGTGATGGTTCGGGATGATCAGCGCCGCCGGCTGCAGCCGATGGATGAGCGTGTAGGTCTGGCGCAGGTGCCAGTCTGCATCGGGTTTGTCCCACATTCCATCAAACCAGATGCCGCCTAACGAACCGTAGCGAGTGAGCAGCTCGGTTAGCTGGGAGTCCATGAAGTCCAGATAGCGCTTCCACTCGCCGTGCTGCGGCCGGCCTGTCTTGAGTCCCGTACGGCCGCGCGGCCAGTAGTCCGGGTGATGCCAGTCGAGCTGCGAATAGTAGAAGAACAGTTTGATTGCCTGGCGCCGGCACTCCTCGGCCAGCTCCGCGAGAGGATCGCGCTGAAACGGCGTCCAGTCGCGGATGTTATAGCGCGTCGCCTGCGTGGCGAACATGGAGAAGCCGTCGTGATGCCGAGCGGTAATCGTTATGTATTTCACGCCCGCCGACTTCGCGATCGCCACCCATTCCTTGGCGTCGAACTTCGTCGGATTGAATGCACTAGCCAGCCACTCATACGAGCTGACAGGGATCTCGCGGTTTTGCATCACCCACTCGCCCTGAGCGAGCTGACTGTACACGCCCCAGTGGATGAACATGCCGAACTTCGCGTCGCGGAACCACTGGCGCGCCGTTAGGCGTTCCGCCGGAACCGGCTCAGCTTCCTGCGCGGCGAGCCACAGCGGTACCGCAGCCACCAGTGTTATCGCCGAAGGGGCACGGAGGCGCATCCCTCAACTTGATCCCTCGGCCGTCTGTTTGACTAGAACAGCTACGGTGCGCGTCAGCCGTTTCTGAAAGTGTCGCACGCCTGAATGCGACCGCTCTGAAGGCCGCGCCTGAACCACTCCGCGCGTTGAGCCGCTGATCCGTGGGTGAAGGCGTCGGGGTTCACGCGGCCCTGCGTCGCTTCCTGAATACGATCGTCACCAACTGCCGACGCGGCACCCAGACCCTCCTCGACGTCGCCACGCTCGAGAATCCCCATGGCCGCCATTTCATTCCCAAACATTCCGGCGAGGCAATCGGCCTGCAGCTCCAGGCGAACCTGCGCCTGATTTGCCTCGCCAGGGTTGGACTGCTGCAGCTGCCTGACGTCGCGCTCGATGCCTAACAAGGTCTGCACATGATGCCCGATTTCATGAGCCAGGACGTACGCTTGAGCGAAGTCGCCCGGCGCGCCGAAGCGCCGGTCAAGCTCGTCGAAAAATGCGAGATCGATGTAGACCTTTTGGTCAGCAGGACAGTAGAACGGGCCGGACGCCGATTGTCCGTATCCGCACGCTGTATTGGTCAGGTCGCGAAAGAGCACGAGCCGAGCTCGGGGATAGTCCTTTCCGCTTTCTGCGAAGGCCCGCTGCCAATAGCTCTGGGCGCTATCGAGCACGAAGGACACGAACTCCACACGCTCGCGCTCTGCCGGCGATTCGCTCACTGGTCCGGTGGAATCGGTTTGGACTTCAGCCTGGCCGCCACCGAGGACGCCCGTGAGATCCTGCCCGAAAATGAGACTGAGCACGAGCACCACGAGCGCGCCACCGACGCCCAGTCCTCCACCAATCCTCATTCGCGAGCCGCGGCGGTCTTCGATATCGGTGCTGACAGGACCACGCTTCCATTTCATGGATGAGCCTCCTGGCCCAATGTACGCATTGTGCGCGCCACGGGGAGTCGCGGAGACGAGCGCTCGAGCTCGGCAGCGCCTAATTCGGACCTAACGAGCAAAGGTCCGGCGGCTGCCTCCGGCGTTTCAGTGCTACGGCCGCTGCAGGAGCCGCTCCAGCGTATTGCGCGCGCGCGGATCACGGCTGTCACCTAACAACTCGATCGCGCGCTTGCGCACCTCGCGATCAGGGTATTCCGTGGCCACGTCGATGATGATTGCCAGCGCCTCAGGGCTCTTCATCTCCGACAGTGCTTCGAGCGCCTCTATTTTGATGGAGCGCTGGCTATCGCCTTGCAGCATCGATTGCATGACGCCGACCGCGGAATCCTCCGAGACCGTTTCCGCTAGTGTCTCCAGTGCCTCCCGCCTAACGTCTTCACTGGGGTGCGTGCGTACCAGACGCTCGAGGACGCGACGAGCCTCCGCACTGCCGCGGAAGTGCGCCATGGATTCGGTTGCTTCGCGCTGCACGTCGACCTCGCGATGCCGCTCGGCGATCTCCGTCAGCATCTGGAGCACGCGCGGATCATCCAGCTCTGTGAGTGTCTCCACGGCCTCGCGTTGGACGTTGACGCTGCGATCCTCATCGATGATGCGTCGCAAGCTTCGCATCGCTTCGCCGATCGGTGCCGCCTCACCTAACGTCTCCACCGCTTCGCGCCGCACGTCTTCGCTCCGATGCTCGCGCGCGATTTGTTCGATGAGCTTCACGGCGCGCTCGTCCTTGAGCTCGCCGAGTGTTTCGACGGCCTCGCGCTGGATGTCGATCGATTCGTCCGCCTGCACGATGCGCATGAGGGCTTCCAGGGCGCGCGCTTCGTCCCTGTGCCCGAGCCCTTCGACGGCCTCGCGGCGCGCGTCTTCGTCCTGCAGGGTCCTCGTCAGCACGACGAGTGTGTCGAACGCTTCCGGCAGCTCGACCTCACTGACAGTCTCCGCTGCTTCCTGACGCACGTGACCTGAGCGATCGTTCCGTGCCGTTCGTGCGAGCAGCCCGAGAGTGCGCCCGTCGGCATGGTAGCCCAGCCATTCGACGACTTCAGAACGGAACGCATCGTCCTCGCCGCGCTCGAGCCAACGCGTCAGCACTGGGCGCACAACGTCTGAATCGGTGTGTACGCCGACGATGCCGACGATGTCTCGCTGCAGCTCGCGCGTCGGCGCGGAGGCGTAGAGGTCTTGCGCGAGACGCACACTGGGCGCGTCGTCGGCCTCGCCTAACCAGATGAGCGCACGGCGGTCGAACGACACCGGGAAAACGAAGTTGCCGGCGTGCACGCGATCGAGCACGGCACGGCCATCGCGCATGACGAAACCAAGAATCAAAGCCATGTCGCTTGGCGCCCGCGCGGGAACGACGCTGTCGAGGCGAGTCCCGCTGAACATCAGCCCCTCCATCCCCTTCATGCGCATGTGACCGTAGAACGTGGAGCCGCCAGCAGCGCGAACTGGCGAGTGGCGATCGAAGTAGATCCAGCCGCGATCGACATTGCCCGCGACTACGTATCCGATCCAGAAGCTTTTGAAGCGATTCTGCCGCGCCGCGGCCTGCGCCCACTCCCAACGCCTTTCGAGCGACGCGTCGCCGTTGTAGAGAATCACCGTGTCCGGCGGCTCGGATGGCCGGGCGGCGAGCGGCTCCTTGACACGCATCTCCGATTTCTCGTTAGGCTTCGCTATCTGCTCGCCGGATTCTTGTTCGGCGTTGAGCAGCCGGGTGCCGCCGGCGATGAAGAGAACCGCCGCAAGCACGAGGACGCCTGCCGGCCAGCGCGATCCGTCACGTCCATTCTGGGCGGCCGGGGTCAGAAGTCGGCGCACGCGATACAGCAGGCTGCCCCCACTCCCCGTCGCCGCCATCGCGAGGTCCGCTCCGGCGAGACGCCGCGTTTCCAGTTCGAGGAGCGCCGATGCGTAGAGTCTCGGGTTGCCTGACGTCGCAACCGCGAGGTCGTCGCAGCAATGCTCGCGCTCTACGCGGATTTGCCGTGAGACCCACCAGACCCCTGGGTGATAGAAGAGCACTGTCTCGATCACGGACTGAAGCAAGTTCACCGCGTAGTCGTGCCGGCGTACGTGAGCCAGCTCGTGCGCGAGAATCGTCTCCAGCTGCGCCACCGTTAGGCCGCTGCTCATGCTCGCGGGGACCAGCAGCGCGGGTCGCAGCCAGCCGACGATCGCAGGTGCGCGCACAACGGCGGACTCGAGAACCTGAACCGAGCGGTCGATGTGCAAGCGCCGCTTCAGGCGCTGCACGACTTCTCCATACGTTTGCGAATCCGGGATCCAGCCGGCGCGCACCAGACTTCGCACGTGCAGCCAGCCACCTAACAAGCGGAGGGCGAGAACGATCACGCCCGTGAGCCAGAGGCCCACGAGCCATGGCATGAGCCACGCGAGACGATCGGCCAACGGCGAGATCGACTGCATGA
>DATBKN010000230.1:0-3971 GCA_036555845.1 Gemmatimonadaceae bacterium
AGAAATCGGTGCTGCGTTAGGCATCGAAGTGGGCACTTCCAAGGCGCAGCTCTTCCGGGCCCGGGCTCGGTTGCGCGAACGCCTGGCGGATCTCGCGGGAGCATGGAGCGCATGAACACGAACGACGACGATCGATTCGACGCCTGGCTGCGGCAAGCGAGCGCGGGGTACAACGCGCTGCCGCCGAACGCGCAGGTGCCGCGAGAGGAGATGTGGCGCACGATCGCCGCGGCTCGCGCCGAGGGCCGCACGCCAAGCGTCACGCGGCTCGTGCCACGTACTCCATGGATGCTGGCCGCGGCGGCTGCTGCATTGCTCGCCGTCGGGATCGGGATCGGGCGCATGACATCCAACGAAGTGAACTCCGGCTTCTCGACGGCGCCCGACTCGCAAATGCCGGCGACGTATGGCGTCGCCGCCACGCGTCACCTAACGAGCGCCGAGGCGTTCGTGACGGCTGTGCGCATGTCGAGCTATGCGGCGCGCGACACGGCGATCCAACGCTGGGCGCGCGAGCTGCTGACCGATACGCGCCTGCTGCTCGATTCGCCTGCGGGCGAGGACCAGCGCCGGCGCGCGCTGCTGGAGGATCTCGAACTCCTGCTCGTGCAAGTCATGGAGCTGGAGAATTCGCGCACCAGCGACACCAACGAGCTATTGCTCGATAAAACTCAACAAGATCAACTGCTGACGCGACTCCGGGCGAACGTCCCCGCGGGGCCGCCCGCACGATCGTAAAAGGACCATGAAAATGCGCACTCTTTCCCTTGCCGTTCTCGTTGCTTCGTTAGGCGCCGCTCTGCATGGCAGCGCCGCGCAGAGCGTGGCCTTGGCCATTTCCGGGCCCAGCGTCACGCTCTCCTTCGCCGACAACGACGATCCGGCCGACTCCATCTTCCGTCTGGCGCAGCGCGCGCTCAATCGCAGCGACTATCGTCAGGCGGCGACACTCTTCGCTCGCGTAGCGAACAACTATCCCAAGTCGGAGCGAGCACCCGAGGCGCTCTACTTCCAGGCCTTCGCACTGTTCCGCATCGGCGACCGCCAGGAGCTGAAGCTGGCGCAGACGGCGCTGGAACGGCTGTCGGAGCGCTATCCGGATGCATCGCAGCGCGGTGACGCGAATTCGCTGCGCATGCGCATCTGCGGTGAGCTCGCCAAGCGTGGCGACGAAGCCTGCGCTTCAGAAGTCACGTCGAGCGCGACGGCATCGTCCAGCGCGAACCCGTCATCGAGCGCCAGCTCGTCGTCGACTGCCGCACAGGCTGGGCGCTGCCCCGACCCCGATGACGAAGACGACGAGCGTATCATGGCGCTCAATGCGCTCCTGCAAATGGACGCCGAGCGCGCGCTGCCGATCCTCGAACGCATCATGGGACGGCGTGATCAGTGCGCGCACGTGCTGCGTCGTAAGGCGGTGTTCCTGATTTCGCAAAAGTCGTCGTCGCGCGCCGCGGACATCCTCATCAAGGCGATTCGCGAAGATCCCGACGATGAAGTGCGCAAGCAGGCCGTCTTCTGGTTGGCACAAACGAGAGATCCGCGCGTGCCGGGCGTGCTGCGCGATCTGATTCGCAGCTCGTCGCGTGATCTGCAAAAGAATGCGGTCTTCTCGCTCTCGCAGCTCGGCGGCGGTGAAGGCAACGCTGCCTTACGAGATTTGGCGGGCAGCGACAACACGCCCGAGGAGATTCGCAGCGAATCCATCTTCTGGCTCGGGCAGAAGAGCTCCAGCGAGAACGGACAGTTCTTGCGCGATCTGTTCAAGCGCGTCCGCTCCAGTGAGCTCAAGGACAAGATCATCTTCTCGCTGTCGCAGCAGCACGGAACGGGAAGCGAGCAGTGGCTGCTGGATATCGCGAACGATCAGAGCGAATCGATCGAGGTGCGCAAGCAGGCGCTTTTCTGGGCGGCGCAGAACAAGAGCGTTTCACTGGATCGCCTCGCGCAGCTGTATGACCGCACGAACGACACGGAGATCAAGGAGCAGCTGATCTTCGGCTTCTCGCAGCGCAACTCTCGTGAGGCGGTGGACAAGCTCATGAGCATCGCGCGCTCCGATCGCGATAAAGAAATGAAAAAGAAAGCCATCTTTTGGCTGGGACAGAGCCGCGATCCGCGCGTGCTCGACTTCCTGGCGGAGCTGATCGGCAAATGAGATACGCGTTAGGCCTCGCTGCCGCGGCGCTTATCGCCGCACCGTTGCACGCGCAGTCGCTCGCACGCAGAGTGAACGCAGTATCGGACGGTGAAGTGCGTATGACGTTCGATATCCAACCCGATATCTGCGGCTGGGGAAACGGGTGGTCGCGCGGTGACAACTGGCGCACGAACGGGCGCAACGACTACGGCCGGAACAACGCGCGCGACGTGGAGTGGAGCAACGAATGCTCTAGCGGTCCCGGACGACTGGTCGTGGACCGCGCCAACGGCGAAACGATGAAGATCCGTTTCTATGTTGGCGGTCGCTGGCGGCAGCGGCCTAACGTGACGGATCTTGGCCAGGTTCCCAACCAGCAAGCAGCCGACTATCTGCTGGACCTCGCTCGCACGGAGCGCACGTCTGTGGCGAAGGAAGCGATCATGCCTGTCACGATCATCGACGAGGTCGAGGTGTGGCCGGCGCTTCTGCGGATCGCGCGCGACGACAACCGCAACCAGGAGGTTCGCAAAGGCGCGATCTTCTGGCTGGGTCAGATGGCTGCCGAGCAGATCACGGGCAGTCTGCGCGACGTCGCAGAGGACGATCGCATGGAGCGCGAGGTGCGCGAGTCGGCGATTTTCGCTTTGTCGCAGCGGCCGCGCGAAGAAGGAGTGCCGGCGCTCATTCGTATCGTGCGCACGAGCAATGATCCCAAGCTTCGCAAGTCAGCGCTCTTTTGGCTGGGCAATTCGCGGGATCCGCGAGCGCTGGATCTGATCGAGGAATTACTCAGCAAGAGATAGGCTGTTAACCAAAGCTGTCAGCTGCCAGATCGCAGTCCAAAGCTCTCAGTAGCGGCGTTGACGCCCGCTGGGAGCTTTTGACTGTCGGCTGGCGTCTGAAAGCTTTGGTTCGTTTGCCTTGACTCGCCCCGCGCTGGCGCAAACTTCCAGAACCACTCGGAGGAAGCGCAGCGCATGTCGTCCATCGTCTATCTCAACGGACAATTCCTGCCGCGCTCGGAGGCCAAACTCTCGGTCGATGAGCGCGCGTTCTTTTTCGGTGATGGCATTTACGAGGTTACACGCGCGATAGGGGGCAGGCTGTTCGAATGGGGACGGCACCTCCGGCGACTCGAGCGGGGCTTAAGAGAGATGCGCCTGACGCCGTCGATCACCGGCGAAGATCTCGAGGCGATCTCGTTGCGCTTGCTGCGCGACAACGATCTCACGGAAGGCGAAGCGACGGTGTACCTCGAGATCACACGCGGCGCGGCACCGCGCACGCACCATTTTCCTCCTCCTGGCACTCCGTGCACGATCTTCCTTTCCGCGACGCGCCTCACGCTGCCGCACGAAGTGCGCGCGAAGGGCGGCACCGCGGTGACGTTTCCCGATTTTCGCTGGGCGCGCGGCGACATCAAGTCGCTCAACCTGATTCCCAGCGTGCTCGCCAAGCAGCACGCGATGGATCACAGCGCGACCGAAGCGATCTTCGTGCGCGACGGCGCGATGACTGAAGGCTCGCACACGAACGTGTTCGGCGTCCTCGACGGCAAGCTGCGCACGTATCCGGAATCGAACTATATCCTGGCCGGGATCACTCGCGACGTGGTGCTGGAGCTGGCGGCGGAGCTGGGCATTCCTGTTAGGCAGATGCCCATCTTCACGCACGAGTTCCCGCGTCTGGAAGAGCTGTTCATCACCGGAACCACGAGCGATGTGATGCCGATTGTCGCCCTCAACGGGCTGCCCGTTGGCGACGCGCAGCCGGGGCCCATCACGATGTCGCTGTACGAAGCACTCGTCCCGCGACTCTCCGCGACCGG
>DATBKN010000231.1:0-2633 GCA_036555845.1 Gemmatimonadaceae bacterium
GGATCACGACGTGCGCATCGGCAAGGTCGGACGTGGTCACGACGGCGTGGACATTCGCATTGCCGAAGATGGCGAGATCCTCATGCGTGGCCCGGCGATCTTCATGGGGTACTTCAACAACGAGCGAGCCACACGCGACGCGATCGATGACGACGGCTGGCTGCATACTGGCGATGTCGGCGAGGTCGACAGCGACGGATACCTCACGATCACTGACCGCAAGAAGGACATTCTCATAACGAGCGGCGGCAAGAACATCTCGCCCTCATGGATCGAGAACAAACTGAAGGTCTCGCCCTATGTGCGCGAATCGATCGTGATCGGGGACCGCCGCAAGTACGTGACGGCCTTGATAGGCATCGAGCTGGATACTGTCGGTGATTGGGCGATGCGCAAAGGCGTCGCGTTCACGACATATCAGGACTTGAGCGAGAAGGCAGAAGTGCGCTCGCTGATCAGCGAATGGGTGGAGGAAGTCAACCGCACGCTATCCAACGTGGAGCAGGTCAAACGCTTCGCACTGCTGCCGAAGGAGCTCGACCACGAGGACGGGCAGCTCACGGCCACGCAGAAGGTGCGGCGGCGCGCGATCACGGCGGAGTTCTCCGACATGATCGAGGGGCTGTACAAGTGAGTGATCTGCTGCAGCTGCTCGTCGCCGGCCTTTCGTTAGGCAGCATCTACGCGCTCGTCTGCCTGGGTTTCGTCGTGATCTACCGCGCGACTGGCGTTATCAACTTTGCCCAGGGCGGGCTGCTCGTGCTCGGCGCGTTCCTGACGCACCAGTTTGCGGTCCGTGCCGGACTCCCGTTTGTACTCGCGACACTCCTCGCGATGCTTGTCGTCGCTCTTGTTGGCGTTGCCGTTGAACGCGTGATGTTGCGTCGCATGGTCGGCCAGCCGGTCTTCGCGGTCATCATGATCACGCTCGGTCTGCTCTATGTTATCGAGCAAGTCGTGAGCGCGATTTGGGGATATGACCTCGTGCAGTTAGGTGACCCATGGGGCGTGCGTACGATCAACCTCGGGCCGGCGACGATCGAAATCGCGGATCTCTGGACGATCGGCATGGCTGGGATCGTGCTCGCCGCATTCTTTCTGTTCTTCCGATACTCGCGGCTCGGGGTGGCGATGCGCGCGACGGCATCGGACCAGGAGGCCGCGATCGCCAATGGCATCAGCTCGCGCACAATCTTCGCCCTCGCCTGGGCGCTCTCCGGTGCCGTAGCCGCGCTTGGGGGAACGTTGCTCGCCACGGGGCCGCGCGGAGTCGAGATCACGCTCAGCGCCGTCGCATTGCGCGCCTTTCCAGCCATGATCCTCGGCGGTCTGGATTCGCCCGGCGGCGCCGTGCTCGGCGGCCTAACGATCGGCGTGATCGAGGTGGTGAGCGCGGCCTATCTCACGCCAAACGCTCCCTGGCTCGGTGAAAACGTCCACGTCGTCGTCCCCTACGTCGTCATGATCGCGGTGCTCATGGTGCGGCCATACGGTCTCTTTGGAACGCGCGAGGTCATTCGCGCATGAAGCTTTTCCCGCGCAACACGCGCATGACGATCCGGTACGAGGACGACCTGCGTCTATTCCGCAGTTACACGGCGCGCGTCGTTGCGCTCATTGCACTCGCCGCGGTGATCGTCCTTCCTCTTACGTTAGGCGATTTCCCGCTGTCCGTGCTTTGTTATGCCGGCATCGCGACGATCGGAGCGCTGGGCCTCAATCTGCTCGTCGGCTATACAGGCCAGGTCTCGCTTGGCCACGCGTTCTTCCTGGGTGCGGGCGCGTACACGACCGCATATCTCGGTCGCACGCTCGGGCTGCCGCTGCCGCTCTGGCTTGCCGCGTCTGCGATCGTCGGCGCCGCCATTGGTGCCTTGATCGGCCCATTCGCCTTACGATTGCGCGGCAATTATCTCGTGATTGTTTCGTTGGGCCTGCTCATGGTGGGCCAACACGTGTTCGAGAACTGGGATGCCGTGACCGGTGGCCTGACAGGTGTTCCCGTTCGCGCGCGAGCGTCGATCGGCCCGCTGGATTTCGCTGCGCTCGGCGTGGGCAGCGCTCGCCTAACGCGAAATCAAGGCTACTTCTATCTCATCTGGATTGTCGCCGGCCTCCTGCTGCTTGGCGCGAAGAACATCGTGCGTACGAGACCCGGTCGCGCGCTGCAAGCCATCCGCGACCGCGATCTTGCAGCGGAAGTGCTTGGGATCTCCGTGTTCAAGTACAAGGTGGCGGCGTTCGCGCTATCGAGCGCGTACGCCGCGATGGCCGGTGCGCTTTATGCCTCGTACGCTCGGTATATCAGCCCGCTGGATTGGAGCCTTTTTCTTTCCATTCAGTACATCGCCATGATCGTCGTCGGTGGATCGGGGACGATCCTCGGCTCCGTGCTCGGCGCCCTCTTTCTCACGCTCGTGCCGCGGTTCGTGGAAACCGTGAGCGGGTACCTCCCCTTCGTGTCGCGCAGCGCAGGCAGTGCCGGTGGTATCACGGTGTTCGGGCTCAATCAGCTGCTCTTTGGCTTGCTCATCATCGTCTTTCTCGTCTTCGAGCCCCGCGGACTGGCCGAGATATGGCGGAGGACCAAGCTGTACTTTACGATGTGGCCCTTCTCGTATTGAGCCTATCAC
>DATBKN010000232.1:0-4305 GCA_036555845.1 Gemmatimonadaceae bacterium
CACCGTGAGCAGCATCACGGTGATTCGAACGCCCGGTCCGATGTTCACTGCGTGGCTCACTGGCGGTGGCCGGATATCGTATCCCACTCTCACCTACGGGTGCGGAGCCTGAATCCAGTAGCGCGGGCCGGCACCGCGGCGCGCGGCGCGGTCGCCAGGATTGGCGAGCTGACAGCGGTCGAGCGACAGACAGCCGCACCCGATGCATTCGTTGAGCGTGGACTTCATGCGCTCGAGCTCGGCGATCCGCTCCTCGATGCGCTTCGTCCAGTTGCCGGCGAGCTTTCCCCAGTCGGCGCGATCGGGCGCCCGGTTGCGCGGCAGCTTCGCAAGCTGCGCGCGAATCTCCTCCAGCGACAACCCGACCTTCTGCGCGAACACGATGAACGCGACGAGACGCAGCACCGTGCGCGGGTAGCGGCGGTGCCCGGCATCGGTGCGTTCCGCCGCGATGAGTCCCTGATCCTCATAGAAACGAAGAGCCGAGGTCGCGACGCCACTGCGTTCCGCCACCTCGCCGATTGTCAATGCATCAGCCACGATCCGAGTCTGCGCCACTTTCCGCTTGACTTCAAGTGCACTTGAAGTTCGATGCTGGAGGCATGACTGAATCGACTCGAATTGCTCTTGTGACTGGTGCCAGCCGCGGTCTCGGGCTGGTGATTGCACGAGTTCTGGCGAAGCGGGGCCACGGGCTCGTGATCGGGGGCCGGGATCGCGAGGCCCTGGCCGAGGCTGCGACGGCACTGGCACACGATGCCCCAGCCGTTCTGCCGATTGCCGGCGACATCACGGATGCGCAGGTGCGCGCGAGCATGATCGCCGCAGCGCGCCAACTGGGTGGATTGAACGTGCTCGTCAACAACGCATCACAACTGGGTGCGATTGGACCGCTCATGGGGTTCGACGTACCGCGTTTTGGCCAGCTGTTCCCGGTGAACGTTGGAGCGCCGCTGGTGCTGACGCAGCTCGCCGTGCCGCTGCTGGCGGAGCGCCACGGGCTGATCGTCAACATCACCAGTGACGCCGCGACTGCGGCCTATCCAGGTTGGGGACCCTATGGGGCGACGAAAGCGGCGTTGGAGCTCGTCACGCGCACGCTCGCGTCCGAGTTGCGCGAGCAGAACGTATCTGTAGTGCTCGTCGACCCGGGGGACATGCGAACACGGATGCACCAGGAAGCCTTTCCAGGCCAGGACATTTCCGATCGGCCCTCGCCCGACGTGACGGCGCCGTTCTGGAACTGGCTGTTCGATCAGGACCCGGAGGCAGTTCGTGGCGAGCGGTTCGCGGCACAAGACGAGGATGCGCGATGGTTGCAGCGGGCGTGAGTGACAAGGTCGAGCTGCCGTCGCATCTCGAGGCAGCCGAGCCTCCGGAAGCGCGCGGGCTGAGGCGAGACGACGTTCGCCTGCTCGTCTCGCGCATCGATGTCGACACAATCGCTCACTCGCGTTTCAGCGAGTTGCCGAAATGGCTGACGCCAGGCGATCTGCTTGTCGTCAACACGAGCGGCACGCTGAGCGCAGCGCTGCTGGCGCGAGCGAGAAACGGCGACACCTTCGAGGTGCATCTTTCAACACGGCTGCCCGGGAACATCTGGGCGATCGAAGTGCGACGTCCGGGCTCTGTCGCATCGCTTCCGTATCGCGACGCACGCGCGGGAACGATCTACGAGCTCGAAGGTGGTGGCTGCCTCACGCTCCTCGCGCCCTATCCGTTTATCGATCGTCTCGATGCGCGCTCGCGACTGTGGCTCGCGGCGTTGGAGCTTGGCGAGCCGGTGTTGTCGTATCTCGAGCGATTCGGCAGCCCAATTCGCTATGGCTACGTCACGGAATCGTGGCCTGGATCGAATTACCAGACGATCTTTGCGACGGAGCCGGGCAGTGCCGAGATGCCGTCGGCCGCGCGGCCGTTCACACACGAGCTCGTCACGCGGTTGATCTCGAGCGGCATTCAGATCGCGCCGCTGCTGCTCCATACCGGTGTCGCGAGCCTCGAGGATCACGAACCGCCTTACGAGGAGTTCTATCGTGTGCCGGCGGAAACGGCGGAGCGGGTCAATGCAGCAAAGCGGGCGGGTCGTCGCGTGATTGCCGTCGGCACGACGGTCGTACGCGCACTCGAAACGGTCACGGACCGGCGCGGAGCGACATCGGCAGGCGAGGGCTGGACAGGGCTCGTGATTGGTCCTGATAGACCGCTACGTGCCGTAAACGGCATCATCACCGGCTTCCACGAGCCGCACGCCACGCATCTCGCGATGATCGAACAAGTGATCGCGGCCGCTGGTGGCAACCCGTCGCAGTCACACCTCGATCGCGCTTACTCCGAGGCGAGGGAGGCCGGATACCTCTGGCACGAGTTCGGCGACTCTCACCTGATCATCGGTGCTGCCTGATACCAATCGGCCTCAGGCGTCCGCTCGCAACGCGACGATGGGATCGATGAGAGAGGCGCGGCGTGCCGGAAGATACGTTGCGAGCAGCGCTGCGGCAGCCAACGTGGCCGACACGGCGGCGTACGTCACGACGTCGAGCGGGCCGACGCCGAACAGCAACGCAGACATGACGCGGGTGAGAATGGCCGCGACGCCGATGCCGAGCGCGATTCCGATCGAGGTCAGGACGAGCCCTTGACGGAGGAACATCCTCCGCACGTCTCCCAGCTGCGCGCCGAGCGCCATGCGTAGACCAATCTCACGCGTTCGCTGGCTGGCGGCGTAGGCGATAACCCCATAGATCCCGACCACGCCGATGAGGATCGCGACACTCGCGGCGATGCTCAGCATCACCAGCGCGAAGGATGTCTGCGCCATTGACCGCGCTTGGATCTCCTTCAGTGTTTGGATGTTGGACAGCGGCAGATTGCGATCGACCGATCGGACGGCCTGCGCGAGCTCGCCCAGAAAACCCGGCGTGCCGACGCGAGATGAGCGCACCGCATATGCCATGATGCGCCACCTGTAGCCCTCGGCCAGCATCGGCCAGTACACGATCGCCGTCGGCGGGTGATTCAATCCATCATCGCGCTCGTCGCCGACCACGCCAACGATCTCGCGCCACGGCGCATCCTGCAGTGGTGAGCGCATTCGCTTCCCAATTGCACTGGCCACATCTCCCCACTGCGCTTTGGCGAGCGCCGCAGAGACAAGAATGACGGGACGCCGCTCGTGGATTTCGCTCCAGGTGATCGAACGCCCCGCGACCAACCGGTTCCCCATCGTCTCGAAATATCCGGGACCGACGCTCTTGAACCGGCGCAGCGGCGCGCGTTGACCGTCCGGTATGGGTGCGTCCTCCGCCTCGATTTGATTCCCGTTGTCTTCGCCGTCCATCGTGATCGAGGACGAGAGTCCAACGGAGCTCACGCCTGGCACTTGTGACAGCCGTTCCGCGACGCTCTCGTACGTGCGTGCCACCTGCTGGTCATCGGCGATGAGCCCGGGCGGTATCGCGACGACGAAGGTCTGGACTTCCTCGGGGTTCGTGAATCCAGGGTCCACCTGTCGCATCGCGACGAACGTCCTGATCATCAGCCCGGCAACGATCAGCAACGTGAGCGCAAGAGCGACTTGCGTGACGACGAGCGCGTGGCGAGTCCGGTGGCGTGCCGGGCCGTCGCTGCTGGATCGACCGGCTTCTTTCACGGAGATGACGTTGGGGCTCCCGACTCGAAGAACGGCGATCACTCCGAACAGCATGCCGCTCAGCACTGAAACTCCGAGCGTGAACGACAACACCGTCACATTGATGCCGATCTCGTCGAGGCGCGGGAGGTTGGCCGGGGCAAGGCTGCGAAGCAAGGCGATGGCGGCCTGGGCGAGCGCCACGCCTGCGATGCCACCTGCGAGAGCAAGCACGACGCTTTCCGACAGCAACGCCCGTGTGATGCGGCCACGACTCGCTCCGAGCGCGGCGCGCATCGCCAGCTCCTGATGGCGCCTTTCCGCCCGCACCAGGAAGAGGTTCGCGACGTTCCCGCAGGCGATCAGCAATACCACGCCGACGGCCGCGAGGAGAATCCACAGGATCCTGCCGACATCGCCAATCACGTCGTCGGCGAGCGGACGCACGTTCGGCTGCAGCTCCAATCGTGCAAAGAACGGCGGGAGCAACGAGATCATCCGCGCGACGTCGGCGTTGGCCTGGGCGAGCGTGACACCTGGCTTCAGCCGCGCGAGCGCCTGGAATCCGAAGCTGATCCAGCGCGGTGCGTTGGCGTCCAGTGGCAGCGGGAGTAGTACCTCAGGACGAGTGTTCAGGAACGAGAACGACGAGGGCAGCACGCCGATCACCTCGG
>DATBKN010000233.1:0-1517 GCA_036555845.1 Gemmatimonadaceae bacterium
AGCCAGTGAACGCTGCAGCTCCGAAAATGAATTGACGATGTTCCAGACCGGGTTGAGTAAGAGGAACGTGTACCACTGGAAGGCCATGATGTCGCCGATCGACGCGCGCCCCGCGACGTTGAGATAGCCGCCGTACCAGACGATCACGACATTCACACCCGACACGAGCAAGCCCCATGACGTCCACAGCACGAGCTCGCGGCGATGCGCAAATAGTTCTTTGCGCAACACCGTGTGTCGTCCGCGCATGTAGTCGAGCAGCTCCAGCATCTCTCGGCCGAATGCCCTAACGACGCGAATCCCCGAGAAGGTCTCACCGACCCGTCCGTCGATCAGCTCGACGTCCTTGCGCACGGTGCGATAGATCGGCCGGATGCGCCGCGCGTTCACGAAGCTCATGAGCATGGCGCCGGGGATGATTGCCATCGCCATGAGCGCCAGGCGCCAATTCAGCGAGAGCAGGATGACGAGCGCGATGCTGAGCCGGATGATGGCGAGTGCCGGCGATACGATCGCCATTTGCAGCAGTCCCGTCGTCGTGTCGATGTCGCCCGTTAGGCGCGACAGGATCCCGCCGGTCTTCATGTCCCACAGTTTGGGCATCGGCAGGTGGAGCAGCCTCTCGTACAGCGCTCGTCGCAGCGAGAGCATCACGCGCGTATTCAACAAACGCTGCCGGTAATCCTTGATCAGCCGGATCCCGTTCGAGAGGATGATCACCGCGAGGAACGCGGCGCCGGCCATGTTCAGGCGCGTGAATCGGGCGCCCGCGTCCAAGCCGGTGTTGAGTAGCACGCGGTCGATGATGAAGCGCATGAAGAGCGGCTCGATCATCTCCATCCCCGCGACGACTAGCGCGAGCAAGAAAACGCCGGCAACCGCATAACGATGCGGCCGCAGCCAACGCAGATACTCACGCAGGTACTGGCGGCGTTTCGCCTTTACAAGCGGTGCCTCCTCGTTGGGCGTCTCCGCGCCATCGGCCGGCTTCTTGTGATCGAGCTTATCCAGCTCCGCGTCGAGCCGTCGCGCCTTGTAGGCCTCGACGAAGCCACTGTAACGCTGACGCGATGAGTGCGGGCGGCTCACAAATCAATGACCGGAAAGAGCGTAGACTGCGGCACCGGTTAACACTGAAAGCGGTAAACAGTACGGCCACGCGAGCGTTAACGCGTCAACGGCGTCAAGCTGCGAGGACCTCAAGAAGCTGATTGTATGCGCCTGATCCATGGTTTGCTTGCGCGGGCGACGATGCCTAACGGTTTAACGATGTTGACGTATTTACGCTCGCGCGATAGGGCCCGTTTGACGCTTTTGTTTCTGACTGGTGCCGCCGTCAACGCCTTGCTGTAAACAAACGAGATCGGTTCACGAGTAGCTCACCCGCACTCTTGCTGGGATTGTGGACATTCCTTGACGTGTCACGTTAGGCGAGCCACCGACGCTCAGCTCGCGCAGTCGCGGAAGCTGTGCGAGACGCGCGATGCCCGCATCGCTGATCCAGCGGCAGTCAGAGA
>DATBKN010000234.1:0-2601 GCA_036555845.1 Gemmatimonadaceae bacterium
GTCCCGTGATTCGACAGTTCAACCGCTTCGACCTGTCAGCGAGCGCCATCG
Organism: Gemmatimonadaceae bacterium; assembly: GCA_036555845.1. Classification (GTDB taxonomy): domain Bacteria; phylum Gemmatimonadota; class Gemmatimonadetes; order Gemmatimonadales; family Gemmatimonadaceae; genus DASYRX01. Next base: position 52 of record DATBKN010000234.1, read on the forward strand.
TTATGCGCCAGTCACTCGTTTCATTCGTCGCGCTCGTACTGGCATGCGGTGGCGGCGGTGGGGACTCCTCGAGCTCGAATGGTCCCAGCGGGTCGATCGCGCTCGCGACTAATCCGCAATCCGTAACAGTTGCGGCAGGTGGCACAACAATGATCGCCGCCACAGCGACTCGGTCCGGCTCTTTCAACGGAGCGGTCGCGTTTACCGTGAGCGGCCTCCCGTCCAGCGTCACTGTTCAGAGCAACACGCAGGTGACCGCTGGTGTCGCCACGACGGCTACGATCACGCTTGCGGCTGCTGGCAGCGCGACGGCCACTTCCGCAACCCTCACAGTCAGCGCCGCCGGCGACGGCGTGACGACAGCCACTGCTGCAGTCGGCCTAACGATTACCCCGCCAGCCGGCGTTCAGGCGTCGCTCGATTTCTCGCAATGCGCCGCGAATCTGAAGCCGCTGTGGGTCGCGTATCAGGATGGCGAGAGCGGTCCCTGGAGCCGCGTGCAAGGCACGGGAGACATCTACACATTCACCCTTACGCAGGCGAAAGGCGGCTACGCGTACGTCATGCCGCAGCACATCAATGCCGCCTCACGAGTGACGACGATCTTCCTTGGCGCTCGCTCCGAAATCGCGAATGGCGGACCCGCGATCGCGATTTGCACTGCAGCCGCATCGGGGACCAAGACAATCACCGGTTCCGTCGCCGGGGTAGGGGCCGGAGAAGCGGTGGGCGTTTACCTCGGTGGAAGGTTTGGCGTCGCGACAGCGACGACACCGTCTTTCACTATCGGCGCTGTGCCTGATGGGACCTACGATCTGGTCGTCACTCGTTCAGCGGCTCTGCCGAGTGCGTCGGACCGCGGAATCATGCGCCAGGACCAAAACCTGGCGAGCGGCACAAACATCGGCGTTCTCGACATGAGTGGCGCGGAATCATTCGCCGTCGCAACCGGAAACATCACGGTGAATGGGCATCCAAGCGGCGGCCTTCTGGCTACGTCGTTCGTACTGATCAGCGGACCCTCGTGCACTGCTTCTGCGATCACAGGCTATTCGCCAACCGCTTCGCCCTTCCTGATGATCGGGTTTCCGGATTCGAAAATACGCGCGCCCGACATGCACATGCTCACCGTTATTTCCACGAGTACCGTCGTGGGTTCGCGCTTCGTGACTGAGGTGTTCCACAGTATGGGCGCGCGCACAATCGACTTGCCGCCTGAGTTGGTTGTGACGGCAACACCCGTGTCGGGTGCCTACAAGCGACTGAACGCGGCATTCAACCTTGCGGCGATGTTTAACAGCGCGACGCTCGGTTACTCCCTGATCTCAGGCGGGGCGACGCGTCAGATACTCGTAACGGCGACGAGCGGATGGATCGGTACTGGGTCGGTCGCCTTACCGACGCCGAGCTTCACCGGAGTGAGCGGTTGGGATGATGTATGGGGACCGCCACCGAACGCGACGGTCAACTGGACTCTCACAGCCACGGGTTCGGATCTGCAGCCGGGCGCCTCGTTATGCACCCCAGGAGTGCGCTCGCGTGCCGCCTCACGCAGCGGAAGCAGCTGACCACGCGCTCGCCCGTCTAGTCTTGCTTGCCGCTCGCGCGGCTGAACACCGCACCGTGCGGAACCGCTGTCCCGCTCGCTCCATGCGGCCACGTCTTTCGCGCGAAAGTGATCCCTGGCTCTGCGCTGCCAGCATCGCGGAAAGTCGAATCGAGTGCGATCGCACCTGTCGCGCGATCCAGTTTGGCGAGCAGTACCCGGTGGCGTAGGGCGTTCTTGCCGGTGATCACGACGTAGCCAGACGCTGTATCCGCCGCGATCCAGTGCGGCTCCGCACCGTTTTCCAACGTTAGGCGCGAAACCTCGCGCGGCGAGCTCGGTTGCGAAACGTCCAGCACGACCAGACTCTGTGCAGCAGGCACTGTGGCAATCCAGTAGTTGCCGATCACCACTGCCAGCGCACAATCGCCGCCCGTGAAGTCATGAATGAGCTCGGCCCGCGGTGCATCCGTCGCGACATCATGCAACTCATACAGCCCGCAATTGAACGTCGACACCAACACAGTCCGGCCATCGGAAAGAACCCGCGGCTCCGCGGGATCGATCCCTTCGCTGCCTCGCGGGCCGGGTGGCAAGCGAACACTGGCAAGCAACTTGAGGTCACTCAGCCGCCACACCTGCACGACGCTGCTCGGCGGAGATCCTTCCATGTCGGCGCTGGTCGTCACGAAGCGATCGAGCGCAGGCACCAGCGTTAGGCTGTATGGCCGGATGTAATCTGTCGTCGTGGAATCTGCGGCGGACGCCCATCGCAGGAAGCGACCAGCCGAGTCGAATTCGGCGACGCCGCCGGGCCGCTTATGATCTGAAGCGCTGGCCTGGAAGGTCATCAACACATTTCCATTCGTTAGGCGAGCGAAGCTGTGCGCGTGGCTCAGCGATTCGGCCGGCGAAATGGTCCCGAGCACACGCGGCTTCTCGGGATCGCGCAGGTCGAATCGGAACGACTGATTACCACCATAGCCGTTGGCCCACAGGATGCT
>DATBKN010000235.1:0-5228 GCA_036555845.1 Gemmatimonadaceae bacterium
GAGAGTATCGCTGCGATGTCAGCAGCTCCCGCGGTCCAGGGCGAAGAACCTAACGAGGCCACATCGGGGACAGCTGCGGGATCGGCGTCAGGCGAACCGCAAACTCGATTGCGCGGCATCGTGTGGCGCCATCGGCGCGCGGCGCTGGCGCTCGGGTTCGCGGGCGTTGTGACGCTCATCATCGTCGTCGCGAGCCTAACGAACTCCCCCTCCCCACTGCCCGTTCAGAAAGATCTGATCGCGGTGGTTCCGTTCCGGGTCTCAGGAGCTGATGCGTCGCTCGCCTTTCTCGGGGAGGGCATGGTCGACCTGCTCACAACGAAGCTGACAAACGATGGCACAATGCAGCCCGTTGACGCAGGATCCGTGATTGCCGCGTGGCACAACGCCGGAATCGCAGCGAACGCCGGCGCTTCGCGTGATGTCGCCTTGAGTGTCGCCCGACGGCTGGGCGCCGAGCATCTGCTCGTCGGGAGCGTTGTTGGTGCGCCAGCGCACGTCGTGATCAGCGCGTCGCTTCTCGGTGTGAAAGAAGGATCCGTCAGCGTTCAAGCCTCCGTGGAGGGGCCTAGCGACAGCCTAACGGGAATGATCGACCGGCTCGCGGCGCGCCTTGTGGCGCAGGCCGCTGGCCTGTCGGAGCGGCTGGCGAACCAGACGACCACATCGCTGCGCGCGATGCGGGCGTTCCTGGATGGCCGGGCGGCCTATCGGCGCGGGGCCTACCGACAGTCGCTGGCGTATTTTCGCAGCGCCCTCGAGAACGATCCGACGTTCGCGATGGCAGGTCTCGGGCTCGCCCAGACCGCGGATCGAGTGAATGCACTCAGTGATCTGAGCCGGGGCCTAACGACGGCATGGCAGTATCGCGCTGAGCTCATTGAGCGCGATCGCATCTATCTCGAGGCACTCGCCGGACCACGCTATCCGGCGGCGTCGGGAGAACGGGAGAGACTTGTCGCATGGGAGCGGGTCGTGGCGGCAACGCCGGACCGCGCCGAGGCATGGGTCGGCCTCGGTCGGCAGCTATTTTACCAAGGAACGTTGCTTGGCATTGCCGATGCCGCTGAACAGGCAGCTGCCTCGTTCGAACGAGCGCGCGAGTTGGACGACGCGCTCGTGTCCCCGCTCCAGTTCCTCGTTCAGCTTGGCGCGAGCACTGGCGACACGGCGGGGTTGCGGATGACAGCTGCCGCGTATGCCCATCTCGACTCGATCGGCGATTTGTCCGGCTTTGTGCGCTGGCGGTCAGCCATAGCGCTCGGTGACAGCGCGCGCCTAACGAGTATTCGACGCAGCTTCTCCAGCATGCCGGTGCCCAGCCTGCGCACGATCGCGCTTTCCAGTCTGTTCAACTTCATTGAAGGTCGCGACGCGGAGCGCGCACTCGCCGCCCTCAGAGCCCGAACGGCGCGTGCGACCGACCGGTTCGATCTGATGCTGGCTGAGCACGCGGTGGCGCTCAATCGCGGAGAAGTGCGCCGCGCTCAACGCGCAATCGACGCGCTCGGCGCTGCACAGCCGTTCTCTGCGGTGCCTGAGCGCCTTCGCATTTTGGACGTGCTCTACGCGGCGGGCGATAGCGCGGCCGCCGCACGAAGCGTTGAGCGCATTGCCCCGCACCTGTCGACGAGCAGCACGCGCGATTCCAGACAGACTCCGGTCATGTCAATTGATACAACGCTGCGGATCGAGGATCTCTGTATTGCCGGACAGTGGCACGCGCGGCGCGGGAACCGGCTGGCTGCCGCTCGAGCGGCTGCCAGCCTAACGATGCAGAGCAGCGGCTCCGGGGCGACATGTGCCGCGCTCGTCGAGGGCATGCTCGCGGTGCGCAGCGGGGCCGCAGACGCGGACTCGCGATTGGCACGGCTCGATTCGCTGCTACTGAGCGGCGCTCCGAGCGAGGTCACAGCATATGGCAACCTGATACTGGCGCGCCTTTACGCAGAACGTGGAAACGTGCGGCGAGCTCTCGCTGCCGTCCGGCGGCGTTCGTACATGGACACGTGGCCGCCGTACCTGGCAGAACAAGTGCGTGAGGAAGGAAGACTTGCCGCAAACGCCGGAGACATGGACGCCGCGGCAGACGCGTATCGGCATTATCTCGCGCTGCGGGCGAATCCGGATTCAGTGCTGCGAAGTGAGGTAGAATCCATTCGCGGCGAGTTGCAGAAGCTGACAGGCGGGCCGTGAGCGATTGACTGGGATCAGCGGCACACGCTGCGAGTTACCATATCTTGTGAATGAGCATGGAAAACGCTCGTCGCGCTGAAGGCGCTGTCATAGCACGGGTCGGGTCTGACAACGGAGAGCGACTGATCGTCGCGCTCGCCGAATTGCGAGCCCAGGTCGGTGCTCGCATCGTCGGGCAGCGTGACGCGATCGACGCGATCCTCATGGCGCTCTTGGCGGGCGGTCACGCGCTTCTGGTCGGCGTCCCCGGGCTGGCCAAGACGCTCATGGTCCGGTCTGTCGCGGACGCCATGCACCTCGATTTCCGACGCGTGCAGTTCACACCCGATCTCGTGCCGAGCGACATCACGGGAACGGAACTGCTCGACGAGGCGCCCGAAGGCGGCCGTTCGTTCCGCTTCGTGCGCGGCCCGGTTTTCACGAACATCGTGCTCGCCGACGAGATCAACCGCGCGCCGCCGCGAACTCAGGCGGCCCTGCTCGAAGCGATGCAAGAACACTCGGTGACCGCCAGCGGCGAGACGATGCCTCTGCCGAATCCGTTCTTCGTGCTGGCGACGCAAAACCCGATCGAGCAGGAAGGGACTTACCCGCTGCCGGAGGCGCAGCTGGATCGCTTTCTGTTCGACATCCGCGTCGGGTATCCCACCGAGGCGGATGAGATCGCGATTCTGCGTACTACTACGGGCACGACGACGACGCATGCGTCGCGCGTTCTGGACGCGGAGGGCGTGCTCGAGCTTCAGCGCCTGACGCGCGATCTGCCGGCCGCCGAGCCGGTGCTGGCGTTTGCGGCTGGACTGGTGCGGGCTACGCGGCCCGACTCGCCTAACGCGCCGCAGATGGTCCGCAAGTTTGTGCGCTGGGGCGCCGGGCCACGCGCCGGCCAGGCCCTGATACTCGGTGCCAAGGCTGCAGCGCTGCTGGACGGGCGCTTCGCGGTCAGTCCTACAGACGTCAAGCGCGTAGCATTTCCGGTATTGCGCCACCGCGTCCTCACCAACTTCGCCGCGCAGGCGGAGGGGGTGACAGTCGAGCGGCTCATCACCGATCTTCTGGAACAGGTGCAAGCCCCGCGCAGCAGCATTCCGGTGTAAGCAGCAGTACTCGTTAGGCAGCATTCGCCACACACTTCCCCACCCTTCATGTCAATCTCTCGCCGCAAATTCGTCAAAGCCGCATCAGCCACGGCCGCGCTGACCGCCATTGGTTCACGCGCTGGTGCGCTGGCCACCAATGGGGTTTTCGTCCCCGAGTACCAGCAAGGGTCGGTCGATTACAAGGCCCTCGCCATGCGTGCCGTCGATGCCGCGCGATCAGCCGGCGCGCAGTACGCCGACGTGCGCATCGCGCGCTACCGCTCTGAGTTCGTGTCCACACGCGAACGGCGCGTGCAAGGACTCGGCGACAATGAAACGGCAGGCATGGGCGTGCGTGTCCTCGTGAATGGCGCATGGGGCTTCGCAGCGAGTGCGGACCTCACCGCGGACGCCGCCGCGAGTTTGGCGCGGGCGGCCGTCGATCAGGCCAAAGCGAACCGCGCCGCTCTTTCACGACCGATCGCGCTCGCGCCGTACGGTGCGGCTCAGACGGGGACATGGCGTTCTCCGATCAAAACCGATCCGTTCACGATTCCGATCGCCGACAAGGTCGCCATCCTGCTCGCCGCGAACGAAGCGGCGCTCAAGGTGCAGCGCGTGCGCTTCTGCAGCTCGAGCGTGAGTTTTCTGCGCGAAGAAAAATGGTTCGCCAATACGGAAGGCTCTTACACCGAGCAGACACTCTTCCGTTGCTCGCCAAACGTGAATATCACGGCGGTATCGGCCAACAACTCGGATTTCCAGACGCGATCCGGCGATCTGGCGCCGCGTGGGCTCGGCTACGAGTACTTCACAGATTCCGATCTCGCTGGCAACGCCGCTAAGTGGGCCGAGGAAGCCGCGCAGAAGCTGTCGGCGAAACCCGTTGAAGTTGGCCGCTACGATCTGGTGCTGCACCCGACGCACCTGTGGCTCACGATTCACGAGTCAGTGGCGCATCCAACCGAGCTGGATCGCGCGTTAGGCTTCGAGGCCAACTACGCGGGCACCAGTTTCGTCTCGCCGCCGGAGAAGATGCTCGGCACGTATCAGTACGGCTCGCCACTCATGAACATCAGAGGCGATCGCCATCAGGCCGGCTCATTATCCGCGTGCGGCTGGGATGACGAGGGGATCGTGCCTGACGAGTACGACATCGTGAAGGACGGCGTCTTTGTGGATTATCAAACGACGCGGGAGCAGGCGCCGTACCTCGACTGGTACTACAAGAAGATCAACAAGCCCGTGCGTTCACACGGCAATTCATACGCGCAGTACTGGTCCGACGTGCAGTTCCAGCGGATGCCTAACGTGAACCAGCAGCCCGGTTCGCGCGATCTCGTCTGGGAGGATTTGATATCGGCCACGGACAATGGTATCGCGATCATTGGAGACGGCTCGTTCAGCATCGACCAGCAGCGCTACAACGCGCAGTTCGGCGGGCAGGTGTTCTACGAGATCAAAGGGGGGAAGATCGTCGGGATGCTGAAAGACGTCGCGTATCAGATCCGCACACCCGAGTTCTGGCGCAGTATGGACATGATCGGCGGCCGCCGCAGCTACTGGTTAGGCGGCGCCAACGGCGACGCCAAAGGCCAGCCCGCGCAGTCGAATGCCGTGTCGCATGGCTGTGTGCCGTCGCGCTTCAAGCAAGTGAACGTGATCAACACCGGGAGGACGGCATGAGCGAGCACGCAACTCACGGAGCGCCGCGCTCGCTCTTTGCATCGGCGAGCGCCGCGCCGGCGTTATTGTCGCGCGAGGAATGCGAAGCGCTCACGAAGAAAGTTCTTTCTTATGCGACAGCGGATGAGACGCGAGTGACGGTGTCGAGCAGCGCCTCGGGGAACATGCGCTTCGCGGTGAATCAGGTATCGACGTCGGGCGACAATCAGGATACGACGATCACGGTGCGCAGCGTGTTCGGGAAACGCTCGGCCAGCTCGACGACAA
>DATBKN010000236.1:0-1852 GCA_036555845.1 Gemmatimonadaceae bacterium
CCGAAGAACGGCACCCATTCGCCCGCGCGCCCTTCGTCGCGCTGATCAGGCGCATACCACACCGGGAGATTCCCCTTCAGACTCTGCAGGAGTTCGCGCACACTCTCACTCGAGATGGCGCGCTCGGCGTGCCTGGCGCGCCCGCGCAGCGAGAGCTCGGCGATCAGGGCATTGCGCGGCGTCTGGTACATGATCGCTGTGGTCCCGTTCATGCAGAGCGCACGCGCGCCCATTTCGAGCGTCGTGAAGTGCGCCGACAGCAAGATGGCGCCTCGCCCGCCGGCGAGCGCGCCTTCCAGGTGTTCAAGTCCTTCGAGACGAACGAACGCTCGCAGATACCGATCGCTCGCCCACCATACCAGCGCCGTCTCGAACAGCGCGCACCCCAGCGAGCCGAAATGCTCCCGCACCAGCCGCCCTCGCGCGCGCGCGTCGAGCTCCGGCAGACACAGGCTGATGTTGACGTTCGCAACGTGCCGCTCGCGGCGTGCAAAGCAATAGGCGATTCTGCCGAATGCTTCACCCATCGCCATCTGCGCTCGATAAGGCAGCAGACCGAGGAGACGAATGACTCCGAGTCCGACCCACGTGGGCCAGAAGCGCGGCGCGTAGAACCGCGACGCCAAGCGGGCACGGCTGTTCCGTGACGCGGGCGGATCCTGGGAAAAGTCCGTGGAACGCGAGCTCACGGGAACGACCCGACTAATAAGAGAGAGCCGGGCGCATGCCCGGGCGTGGCGGAGCCACGCTCAGGCATCGATCGAACCGATGGTGCCGGAGAGAGGACTCGAACCTCCGACCCGCGCATTACGAATGCGCTGCTCTACCAACTGAGCTACTCCGGCGGGGCCGCGAATTGTAGAAGATCAGGGCTTGCGCCGCACCCGGATGACGATGTCGACGCCCGCGAGCTCGGTGCCCTGGGGCAGCTCCGGCAGGCGGCGGAATTCGACTTCTGGCACGGCGACATCGGTGAGCTCGCCGGTGTCGAGATTGTGAAAGTGATAGTGAAGCGCGGTGTTCGAGTCGAAGCACGCCCGTGTCGAGTCGATGTTCACCTGCCTGACGAGCCCGCAAGCGGCGAACAGGTTGAGCGTGTTGTAGACCGTCGCCTTCGAGATGTGCGCGCCCACGGTGTGCAAACCGACGAGCAGCTGCTCGGCTGAGAGGTGCTGCGCCGAGGCGAACATGAGCTCGCCGACGCGGATGCGCTGCTCCGTCGGCGTGATGCCGTGTGCCTGGAGCATACGCACCACTTCATCACGATTGGCGAGGCGCGGCGGTTGATGGGACGACATGGGCGGGCATTATACGGGGTTACCTCTGCCTGTGAATCAGCAGCTTGCAGCGTCGCGTCAATACGGGGTAATCGCCACAGATAGGCCGCTGGACGCCTGTTGTCTGGACGCGGCACGGTGGCGGCGTTGGCAGGGAGGCCGACATGCCGCCACCTCCGCGGTTTTCCCCGATCCAGCTCCGGTCGGCGGACGGCGATTCACGACGCCGACGTGCGAACGCGCGTGGCGTAGGGCTGTTCGAGCTGCTGATCGCCCTCACGCTCGTCGGCGTCGTGGTCGGTTTAGGCGCGCCCAGCTTTCATCAGATCGCGCTCAACGCGCGCCGCGCCGAGCAGGTCAACGCCCTGCTGCTCGCGCTGCATCTCGCGCGCAGCACCGCGATCCTGCGCGCCGACCCGGTAGTGGTGTGCAAGAGCCGAGGTGGCCGCCAGTGCGCAAATGATGCGAGCGCCTGGAGTGACGGATGGCTGGTATTCGCCAACCGCGATCGTGACTCGCCGCCGCGCGTCGACGCGGGTGAGACGATTCTCGCGATCCAGCCACGCACTGAGATG
>DATBKN010000237.1:0-6068 GCA_036555845.1 Gemmatimonadaceae bacterium
GGCGATCGTGGGCGCCAGCGGCTCGGGAAAGAGCACGTTGTTACACGTCCTCGGCGCGCTTGACCGTCCGACCAGAGGAATCGTCTTGATTGACGGCGAATCGCTCCAGGACCGAAGCGACGACGAGCTGGCCGTGATCCGCAATCGGAAGGTGGGATTTGTGTTCCAGTTCCATCACTTGTTGCGCGAGTTCTCAGCGCTCGAGAATGTGATGATGCCGCTCAGAATCGGCGGCGTCGGTGAGGCTGAGGCGCACGGCCGAGCGGCGGAACTCCTTGCACGCGTTGGACTAAGCTCGCGGATGCATAACCGCCCGTCGCAGCTGTCTGGCGGTGAGCAGCAGCGGACGGCCGTGGCTCGGGCTCTGGTCACTGACCCAACTGTCTTGCTGGCCGATGAGCCTTCGGGCAATCTGGACCATGCCAACGCCGAACGTCTGCACGACCTGCTGGCCGAACTTGTGCGTGATCTGGAAGTGGGGATGGTAGTCGTAACTCATAGTCGGTCGCTCGCATCCCGAGCGAATCGAGTCTTGCTCCTGGAGGATGGGCGCCTCGCGGAGACAGAGCTGCAAGGCGCGGTGATCTGATGCTTTGCGACGTTTGCAAGGAACGCGACGCTGTGGTCAACGTGACGCACATGGAGAAGAGCGAAATGACGCTGCTTCGCCTGTGCGAGAAGTGCGCGTCTGAGCGCGGCATCGAGACGACTGTGACACCGTCGACGAGCAAGCATCTCGTCGGCGAGGTGCTGCAGTCGGTGCACTTGCAGGTAAGCGTCGCACAGGGTGAATCACTGCGCTGCCCGTTCTGCTCCATGACGCTGCGCGATTTCCGCAGCACCGGGCGACTGGGCTGCGCGCGCTGCTACGACACGTTCGAGACCAGCCTGCGAGAGCTCCTGCGCCGCGTGCACGGCAATGGCCGTCACGTCGGGCGCACGTACGTCCCACCGGCGCCGGTAGCGGGTCGTGAGGCGACGCTCAACGAGTTGCGAGACCGCCTGCGCCGGGCAGTCGACAACGAAGAATTCGAGAGCGCGGCCACGCTGCGCGATCAGATCAAAGGGATGGGTGAGTGATGCTGGACATCGCCCTTATTCCAGACGGCGGCTTGGCCTGGCTCGACGCGTCAGGCGAGCATGCCGATCTCGTTCTGTCGACGCGCATCCGCCTAGCGAGAAATATCGAAGGGTACGCGTTCGCCGGCCGGTCACGCGAAGGTGAACGGCTGCGCGTCCTCGCCCAGGTGCGTGACGCGGCGCAGCGGGTGCCTTCGCTACAACGCGGCGTGCTCCTGCGGGTGGACGACATGCCGGTCCAGGATCGCCAGGTGTTGCACGAACGGCACCTTGTGAGTCGTGAACTTGCAGGGCTGGACCCGCGTCATGCGGTTCGCGGTGGTGCGGCGCTTTTTGTGGCAGAGCGCGTCGGGATGATGGTGAACGAAGAGGATCATCTGCGACTGCAAGCCGTGCGATCGGGATTGGCGATCCAGTCGGCGCTCGATGCCGTTATGCGTTTCGACGCCGAGTTAGGCGCCAAGGTGCCTTACGCGTATTCGTCGGAGTTCGGGTTCCTCACGGCGTGTCCGACGAATACCGGGACGGGAATGCGCGCGTCGGTGCTCATTCACTTACCCGGGCTGGTGCTGACGAAGGAGATCGGGAAGGTGCTGACGGGATTGCAGTCGATGGGCCTCACGTATCGCGGCCTGTATGGCGAAGGGAGCGAAGTGGTAGGCAATTATTTTCAGATCTCGAATCAGACGACGCTCGGTCAATCGGAAGAGGAGCTGGCGGATCACCTGAACAAGGTGGTGCGCACGGTGATTCAAAACGAACACGCGGCGCGGCGTGTGCTCGTTCGCGACGCGGGATATATTATTGAAGACAAGTTGTGGCGTGCGTACGGAACGTTGCGATTTGCGCGCAGTCTGACGTTCGACGAGGCGATGAACTATCTGAGCGGCGTCAGGCTCGCGGTTGGACTGAAACTGATCAGTGGACTCAGTGTATATACCCTCAACAAGCTCCTGATTTTTTGTCAGTCGGCGCACCTCGCATATGTCGAGGGACGCGCATTGACTGAAAGCGAGGCGGGCGTCGCGCGAGCGCGCTACGTGCGAGAAGTACTGGCAAGTGAAGCGAGCACGTAGGCCTAACGAGACACACCGGAATTGAGCTGAGGGACGCATGAACGGCTACAACTTCACCGAGCGAGTTCGCAAAGTTCTCCAGATGGCCCGTGAAGAGGCACAACGCCTCCATCACGAGTACGTCGGTACGGAGCACATCCTGCTCGGCCTCATCCGAGAGGGCGAAGGCGTAGCGGCCGCCGTGCTGCAAAACCTGAACGTCGATCTCGAGGACGTGCAGCAAAAGATCGAGGAGACGGTCAAGAAAGGCAAAGCCGCTCCCGCGTCAGGCAACGATCTGCCGTATACGTCGCGCGCCAAGAAGGTCCTCGAGCTCGCGATGGCCGAGGCGCGCGAGTTGAGCCACAGCTACGTCGGGACCGAACACCTGTTGTTGGGTCTCTTGCGCGAAGAAAAGGGAATCGCGGCGCAGGTGCTCACGGAAGTCGGTGTGGCGCTGGATGCCGCCCGCGCCGAGACGCTGCGCTTGTTAGGCACCGAAATGCCGCAAGGGCAGGCTGGTAACGCGCCCACCGCGCAGCAAGGCACCGGCGCGGCGCAGCCGGCGCCGACAAAGGGCGAGAAGAAGTCCAAAACACCCGCGCTGGATCACTTCTGCCGCGATCTCACACAGCTCGCGGGAGACGGCCAGCTCGATCCCACGATCGGTCGCGCCAAGGAAATCGAGCGCGTCATGGAAGTCCTAACGCGCCGCAAGAAGAACAATCCTGTGCTCATCGGCGAGCCTGGCGTCGGCAAGACAGCCATCGTCGAAGGCCTCGCCCAGCTGATCGCCACCGGCGAGTGCCCGGACGCGTTGCGCGAACACCGCGTCCTCTCGCTCGACATGGCGGCGGTGATTGCCGGAACGAAGTATCGTGGGCAGTTCGAAGAGCGCCTCAAAGCGGTGATGAACGAGATCGCACAGAACAAGAATATCATCCTGTTCATCGACGAACTTCATACGTTGGTTGGGGCCGGTGCCGCCGAAGGCGCGATCGACGCGAGCAACATGCTCAAGCCTGCGCTCGCGCGCGGCGAGCTGCAGTGCGTCGGTGCGTCCACGCTTAACGAGTATCGCAAGTACATCGAGAAGGACGGCGCCCTGGAGCGTCGCTTCCAAACTGTCATCGTCGATCCGCCGACGGTCGATGAAACGTTCGAGATTCTCAAAGGCCTGCGGCCCAAGTACGAAGAGCATCACCGCGTCACGATTCCTGATGATGCGCTGACGGCTGCCGCCAAACTCTCGGAGCGTTACATCACGGATCGCTTCCTGCCCGACAAAGCAATTGATGTCATCGACGAGGCTGGCGCTCGCGCGCGCCTCGCCGCTCAAGTTCCTCCCCCAGAAGTCGCGCAGCTCAAGGATGCGCTCGAAAAGATCAACGGCGACAAGGAGTCGGCTGTGCGCGACCAGAATTTCGAGCGCGCTGCTGCCTTACGAGATAAAGAACGCGAACTGCAAGGCGAGATTCGCAAGAAGCAAGACGAATGGGAGAAGCACCGCCAGTCGTATCGGCCGGTGCTCGATGAAGACGACATCTCCTTCATCGTCAGCCGCTGGACCGGCATTCCTGTGACGCGCTTGCAGGAAGCCGAGAGCTCGCGTCTGCTGAGAATGGAAGAAGAGATCCACCAGTCGGTGGTCGCACAGGAAGAAGCGATTCGTGCGCTGTCGCGTTCGATTCGCCGCAGTCGCGCCGGGCTCAAAGATCCGAAACGCCCCATCGGTTCGTTCGTCTTCTGCGGCCCAACCGGCGTGGGGAAGACAGAGCTGGCGCGCGCGCTCGCGAAATTCCTGTTCGCCGATCCGTCCGCGCTCATTCGCGTCGACATGAGCGAGTACATGGAGAAGTTTTCCGTGTCGCGGCTCATCGGTGCACCGCCAGGCTACGTTGGCTACGAAGACTCTGGCACACTGACCAAAGCCGTTAGGCGCAAGCCCTACAGCGTCGTGCTGCTCGATGAAATCGAAAAGGCACACCCGGATGTCTTCAACATCCTGCTGCAGGTGCTGGACGAAGGACACCTCACGGACAACTACGGCCGCGAAATCGACTTCAAGAACACCGTGGTGATCATGACGTCGAACGTCGGCGCGCGGGACATTTCCAAGAACAAGGCGCTTGGCTTCACATCGCCGGACGCGAAGACATCGTTCGAGCGTATGGCGGAGAAGGTGAAGGAGGAACTGAACCACGTCTTCAATCCGGAGTTCCTGAACCGGCTCGATGATGTGATCGTGTTCCACCCACTCGACCGCGAACACATCGCGCAGATCGTCGGCATCCTGCTCAAAGACGTGCAGAAGCGGCTGACCGACGAGGAACTGACGCTCAAGTTGACCGACAACGCGATCGACTTCCTGACAAAGCACGGCTTCGACGAGCAATACGGCGCGCGACCGCTCAAGCGGGCGATCCAGCGCTACATCGAGGATCCGCTATCTGAAAAGATTCTCGTTGGTGACTTCTCAAAGGGCGATGAGATCGACGTCGATGTGTCGGTAGACGGCCAGAAGCTCGAATTCAGGGTGCCGGCGAGCGCGCCCAAGGCCTAGAACGCCTGCTGTAGGCGCGTAAGCGTAGGCAAATATGTGACTTGCGGCCGGGTTCTGGGTGAACCCGGCCGCTTCGTTTGTGTATATTTGCGGCGATGTTACGCCGAATTTTCTGCGCGCTCTTGCTGAGCGCGGTGTCGACTGTCGCCATGGCTCAGGAGCCCGGCGGCCAAGGACCATCTTGCACCGTCGCCGACACGGTTGTCGTGCGCGGCAACGTGCGCGTGGACGAACCGACAATTCGTGCCGAATCGGGGTTAATTGCTGGCACTCAGATCAACTCCAAGGTCGTTGGGCGAGCGGTCAAGGCACTATACGCGACAGGGCAGTTCAATTCAGTCACGATCGGGTGCGAGGTCGCTGCGAACAATAAGGTCTCGCTCGTCGTCGACGTGGCGGAGCGCCCTCTGCTGACCGACGCCAGCGTTGTGGGCGCCAAGAAAATTTCCGAGCGCTCTGTGCGCGATCATCTGCAACTCGAGTTCGGCAAGCCGCTCGACCCGGCCGCGGTCACGCGCGGCATCCAGCGCGTCGATTCGCTGTACGAGAAGAATGGCTACTACCTGGCTCGGGTGCAGGCTGAGACAACGCTCGTCGATCACACGGCGCGCCTAACGTTCAAAGTCGACGAAGGCAACCGACTTGCCGTTTCGGGCATCAGGGTCGAAGGCAATCGCGCGCTCAAGGACGGCGACGTCGCCCGCGCGATGCAGATCAAGCCCGAAGGGTTCTGGTGGTGGCGCAAAGGTGAGTTCGACGATGAGAAGTACGCTGCGGACCTGGCCGAGCGCATTCCGTCGCTGTACGCGCGCCGCGGATTCATCGACTTCCGCATAACGAAGGACACGCTGTTGATCGATCGCGATCGCGGAAAGGCACTCGTCGATCTCAGCGTCGAAGAAGGCCCGCGCTATAAGGTGGGCTCGTTCGAAGTGAACGGCAATCGCCGCTTCTCCTCCGAAGAGATCACGCAGTTCTACCCATTCGACAAGGAGACGAGGACCCTAACGAGTCGCGTCACCGATTTCTTGCGGCGGCGCTCGCGCACGCCCGAGGGGATTTTCGATCAGGCCGAATGGCAGGGTGCGACGGACAGGCTGCGCACGACATACGCGAACGAAGGGTACATCTACGCGACTGTGCGGCCAGTCGTCGAGCGTCGCAAAACAGCGGATTCGGTTCCAGTCGTCGACTTGCGCTGGGACATCGACGAAAAGTCGCCGGCGATCATCAACCGCATCGAGATCCTCGGCAACGACTATACGACGGAGAGCTGCATCCGCGACGCGTTGTCGCTGATTCCGGGTCAGGTGTTCAATCAAGACGCCATGATTCGTAGCTATCAGTCCATCTCGAACCTGGGTTTCTTC
>DATBKN010000238.1:0-4712 GCA_036555845.1 Gemmatimonadaceae bacterium
GCTGCGCGTGCACGGCCTTGATGTCAGCCACCTTGAAGTAGATCGCCGATCCGCGCTCCGCGACCTCGCCGCCGGTCGGAACTCCGACGAGCAGGCGCACGTTGCCGCACTGGAAGAAGCTCATCTGCGGCGGCGCCGTGAAGAGAAAGGGAACGCCGAGCGTGTCGCGGTAATACGGCACCGCCTTTTCGAGGTCAGAAACCGGAATGAGAATCTGCGCGACAGTCGCCTGGGATAGGTCCTTTACAGTGTCCACCATGTCTCGCTCCTTGTGCCGTTCCGGTCAGGATCATATACTTAGCGTAGCTAACTAACTATTTAGCATAGGCAACTACATTTCGTCAAGAGCCTTGAACGATCCGCTCGACCGTACTTCGCTGGCAGACCGCGTGCATTCGGCGGCTATCCATCTGCTGCGCCGTTTGCGCAAGCAGGATGACGCGACGGGAGTTACGCCCGCACGCCTTTCGGCGCTGTCGGTCGTGGTGTTCGGCGGCCCCAAGACAATCGGTCAGCTAGCCAGCGCCGAGCAGGTCAGCGCGCCGACAATGACGCGCTTGGTCGTCGGGATGCAGCGCGATGGCCTCGTCAAACGCGAGCGCGACGCCAATGACGCGAGATTGATATGGATTCGGGCGACGCCCAAAGGTGATCGCATCCTGCGTGAAGGACGCCGCCGACGCGTCGCCGAGCTCGCACGCGACCTGTCCGCGCTCTCAGACGCGGAAGTGGAGCATCTCACGCGCGCAACGGAGATCATCGAACGCATCACCGGCCGCGCGGCGTCTGCTTCGTTAGGCGCTACGCCTCTCCCGGAGGGCGCTTCGCGTGACGCATCTCGAGACCGCGCACGACGACGTACGCGATGAGCGCGAAGACGAAGAAAACCAACAGCATCCACGCGACGCTCTGCAGCGTACCAATGACGGTGCGGTAAACCTCCAGCGTCCAGCGCTCAGGCGTCAGCTCCAGCGCCGGCGAGTTGCGATCGCGAGGCAGGATGTATTGCTCCAGCGACCAGACGCGGACGCCGCCCGAGATGCCGACTACGTATATCGCGAACACGATATAGCGATGCCACGCAGCGCTGAGATCTTCGGCCACGAGCCGGCCAAGGATCTGCCGCAGCGGCCGATCGAACAGGCGCGCCACGATGAATGAAACGAGCGCCGCTATGACAAAAGTTACAAGCAGGAGAGTCAGGAACATGCGTGGCTCGTTAGGTGGACGCTCACCAGAACCCGCGGCGTGGCATCACGCGCGGCTCGTATCGCAAGATCTTTCCGGCCGCAGAATCGATCACAACGCGAACCCAGCCGATGTCCGGGGACCCGAATGTCTCCAGTCGCGAGAAGATTGTGAACGACGTATCGCGTCGCAGAAAGGGATGATCGACTTGGTAGTAATGCCCGTCGCCATGAATGAGAAGAACCGGTCGCGCAAATGCCTTCGTCCGCTCGGCCAGCCTGTCGATCAGAGCGACATAAGCTGGATATGCTCCGGCATCGACCTCGAATCCAGGGTCCGCGTGCATCGCTACGACGAGACCGCGCAGAGAATCGCGAGTCGCTAGCGCGAAAGCCTGATCCAGCCAGGCGAGGGCGGCTGCGGTGCGCCGCTCAGCCTCGGCATCGTCCATCGGCGCGCGGCCAGGGTACTTCGTGAGCGCGTTGTTGGAGCCCACGATGTGAATCGTTATGAAAAGAAAGCCGCCGAATCGCCAGCGTGTATTCTCCACGAATTCTCGCCACGACGAATCCTGCGACTGCGACTCCAGCGTCATTCGCTGGGCGCCGAGGCTCTGTTGCGGCCGAGCGAAGAACGTGCGGCGGATTTGCTGCAATCGATCGATCGGTATGAAGCGTCCCGCAATGTCCTCGTGGCAGTCGGTCCACTCGTTGTCACCCGGAGTGTAGATCACCGGCGTTTGCACGGCGTTCAACATGTCGAGGCTGTTCGCCAGATTCGCGTTCGAGCACGGATACCAGAAGAGATCGCCGACGTGCAGCAGCCATTGCACGTTTGATCCCGCAACGTCTTTGAGAAGGCGCCTGTAGCGGCCGACCTCCCACGAGCGATACGGCCCATCGCCGAAAACACCGAACGCGAACGCGTTCGGCGGGAGCGGAGCCGCGGGTGGCGGCGGTGAGCCGCACGCCAGTAGAGCCACGGCAATACTAGGCCACGTTAGGCGCGTCAACATGCCACTGAACGATGTGCCGATCTGCGCCACGCGCTCAGTCCCACCAGAAGTACAGGTAGCGTTGGCCACGGTCACGCTCGGGATCGAAACCCTCATGACGCGCTTCGCGCGCGCCGTATGTAAACAACCGAGCACGCGCCGAGCGATCTGAAGGAAGGTGCACGAGCAGCGCGTCGGCGTACGGCCCACCTTCACGAGCCACCCACGCTGAATCCTGTTCTACGTTGAGGACCCACACAGTGTCCGCACCAGCGGCGTAGAGCGAATCGATGAACGCAGCAGCAGCTTCTTTTGTATCGAATCGATTGCTTGCGAATGGGTACGGCGTGGTGCTTGCGGCGAGCCAAGCGCGCGCCTCGTAACGCGGTCCGAGGGACTCGTAATCCGACAACTCGTCGGAACACGCGATTAACAGCGGCAACAGAATCACCGAGCGCAAGTTAGGCATGTTCACCCGGATCAGACCGCCGTCCGCCGTACCATGCCTCGAGACCACGGCGACCTCGGACGAGCCCGAGCATGTGCAGCGCGGCACTGCCGAGCGCGCGCCAGACTTCCCACGCCGAGTGCGCGCGCAACTTTCGGCCTGAGGTCGTCACGCTCGCACGCAGGATGACAAAGCGTCCGCGCCGTTTGAGTGCGCGACTGAGTGCAAGTTCTTCGCTCGCGAATAGTGACTCGTCGAAGCCACCGACAGCATCAAATGCATCCTTTCTGCAGAAGAGAAAGCATCCAAAGGCAAGTCGAGTCGCGCGAGAGATCACGCCGCTCACCCAGATGAGTGCCTTGAAGTGTAGCGGGAAGCGGCCGTCGAAGTGAACGCGGGATCCCCCTCCTACGGCGCCATCACGCATAACGCGAAGAGCCTGTCCAACGGACTCTGGCGTTACGGCTGTGTCGGCATCGACGAAGAATAGAACGTCGCCGGACGCTGCGCGTGCGCCGGCGTTGCGCGTCGCCGCGATCTGGCGATGCTGCACGCTGATGACGCGAGCTGCGTTTTGCGTTGCGATTTCGCGCGTGCGATCGGTCGACGCGTCATCGGCAACGACGATCTCGTACGGCTCGCCCGTGGCTCGTGCCGACTGATGAATAGACTCGAGCGTGCGCCGAATGTGCTGTTCTTCGTTATATGCGGGGACGACGAAGGAGATCACGTCAGCGGCTCAGCAGCCGATCCTCAGCGTTAGGCATCGCAGACTACTGCACTCGCACCAAACGTAGTGTCGTCAACTGCCGGATCCAGCGAGCGCGATGTGCTTCCCCAGCCATAGCGATGCGCAAGGGGCCAAACTGCGCCGCCAGCGGCTTTCCATTTTCGGTAAGCGCTACGATAGCCGTACGCGCTCCAAACTGCTCATCCAGTTCCGCGAGCGCATATGCAACTTTGTAACCGTCGCTCGCTTCGGCTACGACAACGATCATCATGCTCGGCCCCCGGAGTGCTCGTCCTTCGGGAGCACCGATGAGCGACACGACCGAGCGCACTGTCGGCCCACGAAAGACCAGGCGTCCCGCCTCGGCACTCGAATCAGCGACTTCCACCTGGGGGAGGGCCTGCAGCTCGGTTACGGTGACAGTCTTCGTGGCACCGTCGAGCGCTGTGAGCTTGAGCGATGGCACTTGCGCAGCGGTGCGCGTAGCGGAGGCGATGATGATCGCAGCGACGGCAGCGCGAATTCGTAGCATGGAGGCTCCAGCACGAGTCAGAGACGGCGTTCATATTGGATTCGATGCGCACACCGGACAATGACTTCGAGTTCGACGAGGAGCTAGAGCGCGACTTTCCCCTCGGCGACGGCACGGCGGACACAGAGGCCGCTGTAGCCTGCCCGTACTGCGGGGAAACGGTCTTTATCGGGCTGGATCCGGGCGGCGGCGAGCACCAGGAGTACGTCGAGGACTGTCAGGTATGCTGCCAGCCGTGGCGCGTCAGTGTCAGCTACCAAACTGACGGCTCGGCTCATGTAAGCGTGGCTGCGCTGGACGCCTAACGACTTCTAAAGCTTCGCCGCGGATTAACGCGAACAAACGCGGATTAGAACTTTGTCAAAAGCAAAGAGCTGTAATCCGTGTTCATCCGCGTGCATCCGCGTGCATCCGCGTGCATCCGCGTGCATCCGCGTGCATCCGCGTGCATCCGCGGTGAATGCCTTTGGTCCCTTGAGCGACTATGGTCGTGAAGCCGCTCGTGGTGGTGCTTTCCTCGCCATGTACGCGGTATCAGGTCCAAGCCCAAACGACAACGACGTCACTTTACCGTCGGGCGCGACGTCGAACTTGACGAATAACGACGTCACCGCCGCGCTGTTGAGCCGGCCCCAACGGAAGTTGTTCGCGTTCCAGTATTCGAGCGGCGCGCTCAGGTCTCCACGCTGCATAACGAGTTTGCCGTCTGTCTCTGAGACGATCGCCTCGCCGTACAGACTGTCGGCGTAACTGCCTGCGTACGCGCTGATGGGCAGTGGCGGCTGAGCACCCGCGACGCGCGATGCAGCCTGCGCGCGCT
>DATBKN010000239.1:0-7119 GCA_036555845.1 Gemmatimonadaceae bacterium
CCACCGTGCACGTGACGCGCGCCGGTGGATTCAGCGGCGCCGTGAATCTCGCCTTTGCCGGCGTGCTGCCCGGCCTAACGATTACGCCAAACACAGTGAGCCTAACGGGTGACTCGGCGACGATCACAATCGCGGCCGCGCTCTCGCTCGGCGCCGGGAACTATCCGATCACGATTAATGCAACCGCGGCCGGCGTCCCACAGCAGAGTGCCACGCTACCCGTTAAGGTGACGCCAGCACCGGGCGGCAGTGGGAATATCACGCTCAGCTTCGCGAGTTGCGATCCGGGACAGGTCCCCATCTGGTTCGCCGCGCAAGATGGCAATGGCGCTTGGACGCGCATCGCGCGGGGGGCAAATAGCACATTCACTTTCGCGATTACCTCTGTGGGCGGCGTCGCTTTCGTCACCTGGCGCGGAAACAACTACACCACAACCGTAGCCTGGCTGAGCCGGGCGGAGGCGGCGGCCATCGCGACAGGAAGCATTTGTGCCGCCAACCCACAAGCGGGGACGAGGAGTCTGACAACGAACGCCTTGAACACCGGCACTGCGACCGTGACGGTGACACTTGGAGGCGCGGCTACGACGTTCAGCATCCCGACGCCGCCGGGGGCGGGCGGGGTCGCATTCACCCTGAACGACTTCCCGGCAGGACGACGCGACCTCATTGCCGCACGCTCGTCCATCGGAACCAACGGCCTCACCCAACTTCAGAGGCTCGTCCTGCGGCGCAACACCTCGTACCCACAGTCTGCGACTCCGCCAGCTATCAACTTCACTGGGCCCGAATCGTTCGCGCCGCTTGGCCGATTCATCGCGTTAAGCAACATTGGCGGTGACCAGAGCGCGATCAGCGAATCGTTCGTAACCGCCAACGGTGCATCTGAGTCGTTTTTCGAGTCGAATGGCACATTTTGTCAGGGCGCAGGCGTCGACTGCGTGCCCTGGGCTGCGGTGCCGGATTCGTTACTGCAGCCGGGCGATTTCCACGCGCTTTCCATTTCCGTCGAGCCGCAGAGCGGCAACGCCACGTCCGGCCGCTTCGCGGCGCTCCTGTTGCATGCGCCGCCCAGCGCGGGCCCTGCGTCCGTCGCGCTCGGCCCATCGCTCGCCACACCGTCGGTCACGAGCCTCGGCACGACGCCGAACGTGCGAATGCGGGCGCAGCTCGCGTCGCAGGCCGCCTACAACGCGGCGGCGGGCGCAGACTTCTCACAGGACAGCATCAGAGTGGAGCTTCTCATGACGGCAGCGTACTCGGGCGGCACGCCGGCGACGTGGATTATCGACATGCCGGATCTCTCGAGCGCCGGCTACGACCCGACCTGGGGTCTCAAGACTGGTTTGCCAGTGAACTGGAATGTCAGCGCGTTAGGCGGGTCCGTCCTTCCATTTCTGGGCGCGACGCCGTTTGATGGCGCACAGATAGTGGGTGCGGGCGTGGGGGGCTCGCCGATCGCCTCCATGCGGCTCATCCCGTCGAGGCGCGCGCGCTTTCCGTAGTGCCGTGTGCCTACGCGGGCGCTCAGCGATTTGAGTCCGAGTCTGATGTGCCAACGAGTGAGCTCGTCCAGGATTTCCCGCTCAACAACCATGGAACTCTTGCGTCGTATGTATGGTTTGCGCGCACGAAGTCCTCGCCAGCTCTTCGAATTCTCTCCCGCTCACTTGGCGAGCGCATAAGCCGTTCGATCTGAGCGACGCAGTCGTCCAGGCCTCGGTACCAGATGCAGTGCTCGCCGCTGCGCAGCAGCTCATCGACTCCGGGCGCCCAGGGTCCCAGATACAACCCGCCCGCGAGGATCACCATCCACATGCGGTCCGACGCGTAGGTCGTCGCACCGCTCGCCCGGGCGGGGAGGATGCCTAACGAGAACGCCGCACTGGAGCACGCCTGGGCGAAAGCGGTCCCGGTTACCTCGTTGCCGTTCCAGTTGATGTCGCTGCGCCAGCGCTCCCAGCCCGTGCCGTAGACCTTTGTCGGCACGCGCCGGGACAACTCGCGCAGGAACAGACCGCGCGTTTCATCGTAACCCGTTCCGATGAAAGACACCGTCGTGACGAAGTGTGGCTCGACGGGGACTGGCGTGATTTCGATCGGCGCAGCGGCCGGCAGGAGCGCCGCATTGAGCCCATGGGCGCGCCATTCCTTCACGAAACCTGTGATGAAAAACGTCTGCGCGATGCGTCCCACGGCCGCGACGTGCGCGATCTCGGGGCGATCCAGGTCGCCGTGCCACTGCGGATCGTGATACCACATCGCGTTAGGCAGGTTCTTGACGAGCTCGGAGACTGTCTCGAGCTCGAGTCGCAGGCACTTCGATAGAAAAACGAAGTCGGGTCGAAAGCGCCGCGCGGCACTCAGTACGCGTTTCTGAGTGAGAGTATTTCCAAACCAGCGCGCCGAGCGGCGATCGTCGAAGAGCAGGGTACGATGACCCGCGCGTTCCAGGGCGCGCTGAGTCGCCGCCTCCATTCGCCACGGATTGTCGACCCCGATGATCAAAACCCGCACGCAGTTCCTCTTATTCCTTGTAGATTTGCCTACCCCTATCCCTACTCCTATCCCTAGCCTGTAATGCCTCGCCTCGCCTCCCGCCTCACGTCGTTTCCCGACTATCCACTCGCCCACGTACCCGCAAAGAAGCGCGCACTACTCGCCCGCGGCGTCGATGTCATCGACCTCGGTGCGGGTGACGCCGATCTCGCTCCGCCCGCGGCTGCCGTTGCGGCGCTGAAGCACGCGGCCGACAACCCAGCGATGGGTCGCTACGGATTCGGCATCGGCCATGTCCCATTCCGCGAAGCGATCAGCGCGTGGATGCAGTCTCGCTTCGGCGCAAAGTTCGACCCAATGACAGAGGTGGTTCCACTCATCGGATCGAAGGAAGGTATCGCGCACATCGCGTTCGGGTATCTGGGAGCGGGCGACGTGGCGATCGTGCCTGAGCCGGCATATCAGGCCTATCTGGGAGGCACTCTACTGTCCGGCGCCACGCCTTACGTCTATCCGCTGCGACCACGGACGAACTTCCTCGTCGACCTCGACGAGATCCCGGCCGACACACTGGCGCGCACGAAGGTTCTCTATCTCAACTACCCGAACAATCCGACGTCGGCGATCGCGCCGCGCGACTACCTCGCCAAAGTCGTTAGGCTCTGCCGCGAGCGTGACATCTTGCTCGTCTACGACAACGCCTATTCGGAGTTCGGCTTCGAGGGATACGTCCCGCCCAGCATCTTCGAGTTCGAAGGAGCGCGCGATGTGGCGATCGAGTTCCACTCGCTCTCGAAGACGTACAACATGACGGGGTGGCGCTGCGGCTGGTCCGTTGCCAAGCCGGAGATCAGCGCGGTGCTCGCAAAGGTGAAGACGTTCGTCGACACCGGGACGTACATGGGGATCCAAGCTGCCGGCGTCGCAGCGATCGCGAGCTGGAAGGAGTTCGTTCCCAGGAACATGGCGATCTTCGACGAGCGCAGGCTTGCAGCAACCGAAGCATTTCGCGCGGCGGGTTTCTCCTGCGAGACGCCGAAGTCGACGATGTATCTCTGGGTCGCGCTCCCCGATGGCGTACCCAGCAAGCCGTTCGCCGAGCGTCTCATGGAGGACGAAGGAGTGATCGTGCTTCCTGGCGCGGCATTCGGCGATGGCGGCGAAGGCTTCTTCCGGGTGTCGTTTATCGTTGCGCCCGAGCGGTTGCGGGAAGCGGCGACGCGAGCGGGACGGGTACTGTCGACATTCGAGGCCAAGGTGTAATTGCTCAACCAAAGCTGTCGGCTACCAGAGATCAGTTCCAAGCTCTCAGCGTTCGTTCATTACGCTCGCTGTCAGCTTCCAACCGTCCACTGGTAGCCGTCAGCTTTCGTTAAAGCCAACGGAGAATCCTTTGCTCCGCTTCGTGATGCTCGGGCTGACAATAGCCCCATTGGCGTTAGGCGCTCAGGCTCAGGTCCGCGCACGCTCCATAGGCGTGGCCCCTGGAGTTTTTCAGCCAGGGACAAACAACGCGATCACTGACGTCGCCGGCGTACGTGTCGGTCACGCGACAGTCATCGTTGGCGACTCGGTGCGCACCGGCATCACGGCGATTCTGGCGCACGATCAGAACGCATACTTCGAGCGCGTTCCAGCGGCTGTCCATATCGGGAATGCCTTCGGCAAACTCGTCGGCACGACACAGGTGCGCGAGCTGGGCGAGATGGAGACGCCGATCCTGCTTACATGCACGTTATGCGTCTGGAAAGCCGCTGACGCGATGGTCGAGTGGATGCTGCAGAAGCCGGAGATGCGCGAGGTGCGCTCGCTCAATCCCGTCGTCGGCGAAACGAACGATGGGGGGCTCAACGCCATCCGCGCGCGCCCGATCACAGCCGCCCACGTTAGGCAGGCGCTGGAAAGCGCCGCCAGCGGCCCGGTTGCCGAAGGTGCGGTTGGCGCAGGCGCGGGCACGGTCGCGTTTGGATGGAAGGGAGGCATCGGCACCTCATCGCGGGTCCTTCCCGCTTCGCTCGGCGGGTACGCCGTCGGCGTTCTCGTCCAGTCGAACTTCGGGGGCATTCTGCAGGTCATGGGCGCGCCCGTCGGCAAGGAGCTGGGCCGCTACGCCTATCAGAACGCCGGGCGTGGTGCCAGCCCGCCTAACGAGGATCGTGGCGACGGTTCCATCATGATGATCGTCGCGACGGACGCACCGCTGTCGGCACAAAACCTGGACCGGCTCGCGGCGCGTGCTCTACTCGGCATGGGACGCACGGGGTCATCAGCGTCGAACGGAAGCGGCGACTACGTCCTCGCGTTTTCCACGGCGACGAGTGTGCGGCGACACTTGTCACGACCGGGTGAGCCAGCGCCGAAGCCGTCTCGCACCGTGGATGACCTGTCGAACGACGCGATCTCCCCGCTCTTTCAAGCCGCGATCGAAGCGACGGAAGAGGCGATCTACAACTCGATGTTCATGGCCGAGTCGGTCACGAGCAACGGAAGAACTGTCGACGCACTGCCGCTGGATCGCGTTCGCGAGATCCTCGCCAAGTACGGTGTGACTCAGCGCACACCATAACGCGAACCTGGCGCGCGTCGTGCGTGTACAACGCGGTTGGACTCGCCAGGACACCTCATGCGCAGGCTTCTCGTAGTTGGTTCGCTCTTCGTTGCTCTCGCCATGGCGCGGCCAGCGGCGGCACAAGCGGGCATTTCGTTAGGCGCCGGAGTCGGTTCCAGTTGGCACGACAGTAAAATTTCGAGCGACGATCTGCACGGTCTGGTCTACCTGCGACTCGGACTGCCCCTCGTCCCCTACGGCGCGCGCGGAGACTTTCTCGTGTTCGACGCGCCGGATGCCGGCACGGAGATGGCCCTCATCGGGAGCGCCGTAATGTCTCTCAATGCGCC
Source organism: Gemmatimonadaceae bacterium (assembly GCA_036555845.1). Taxonomy (GTDB): domain Bacteria; phylum Gemmatimonadota; class Gemmatimonadetes; order Gemmatimonadales; family Gemmatimonadaceae; genus DASYRX01. Next base: position 5,398 of record DATBKN010000239.1, read on the forward strand.
ACTCATACAACCGTACGCGCTCCTTGGAATCGGGAAGTACGGTTTCGGCGACAATAGTCAAAGCGGCTTCAGCTTCGGTGCCGGGGTCCGCATTGGCGGCAAGCGCGGCCTCTTTGTCGAAGGCCGGCGGCACGATCCCATCAACCGAACATTGCTCTCGCTGGGCATAGCCTTCTAGCCGCTCGCAAGATCTCGCACGCAGAATAGGTTAGTGGCGCGACCTGCCAAAGGCCGCGCCACTTTTCTTTCGTACCTAACGACATGACGCGCACACACCTCGTCCGTCCAACCGCCGCCCTCCTGCTGGCAATCACGGTGGCGCGCGCCGACGCGCAGCCGACTCCGCTCGCGCAGCGTTATGGCGACGTCGCCGATCGCTTGATCCAAGCCGCGCTCGCGGACTCCGCGGCGTGGAACCGCATCGCCGACCTCACCGAGCGATTCGGTCCGCGCTTCAGCGGCACGCCCAATCTGGAGCGCGCCATCGACTGGGTGCTGGCGGAAATGAAGAAGGACGGGATGCAGAACGTCCGTGGTGAGCCCGCGATGGTCCCGCGCTGGGTGCGCGGCGCCGAATCCGCGGAGCTCGTTGAACCGCGCCGCCAGAACCTGCCGATGCTAGGTCTCGGTGGCAGCATCGCCACTCCAGCGAACGGCATCACCGCCGAAGTGCTCGTCGTATCGAGCTGGGACGATCTCAAGGCGAACAGCGCACGCGCGCGGGGAAAGATCGTTCTTTTCAACGTCCCTTTTACGAACTACGGCGCCACGGTACAGTACCGCGCGAACGGCGCTGTCGAAGCGGCGAAGGCAGGCGCCGTCGCGAGTCTCATCCGCAGCGTGGGGCCGTACTCGATGCGCACGCCGCACACCGGCGGAATGCGCTACGATTCGACTGTGCGCCGGATCCCGCATGCCGCGATTAGCACCGAAGACGCCGACATGCTCGCGCGCATGCAAGCGCGCGGCGACAAGATAGTCGTTAGGCTCACCATGTCGGCGCATACGCTGCCGGACGCGCCGTCGCGCAACGTGGTCGGCGAAATCGTCGGACGCGAGAAGCCCGACGAAGTCGTCGTCATGGGTGGCCACATCGACTCGTGGGACGTCGGCCGCGGCGCGATGGACGACGCCGGTGGCGTCGTCGTCGCCTGGGAAGCCGTGCGGTTGATGCACAAGCTCGGGCTCAGGCCTCGGCGGACCATTCGTGTGGTTGGCTGGACGAACGAGGAGAACGGATTGCGCGGCGGTAATGCGTATCGCGACGCGCACCGTGCCGAGCTGGATCGGCACATCGCGGCGATCGAGTCGGACGGCGGTGTCTTCAAGCCACAGGGCTTTGGCTACACAGGATCCGACGCCGGTTTCGCGATCGCGCGTGAAGTGGGATCGCTGCTGGATCGGATCGGCGCCGGGTCGATAACGCGAGGTGGCGGCGGAGCCGACATCGGCCCGATCATGCAGCTCGGCGTGCCGGGTCTCGGCCTCAACGTCGACGGCGCGCGTTATTTCTGGTATCATCACAGCGATGCGGACACCGTGGACAAGCTCGATCCGCACGATGTAGCGCTATGCGTCGCGACCATGGCGGTGATGGCATATGTGCTGGCCGATATGGAGGAGTCGTTAGGCCGCAACACTAGCCCCTAGGCCCTAGCCCCTATTTCCCAGTTGTCGTGTCCAAAGAGGATCTGATCGAGCTGGAAGGCCGAGTCTCTGAGG
>DATBKN010000240.1:0-9318 GCA_036555845.1 Gemmatimonadaceae bacterium
ATGAGCGAGCAGGGCGACGGCCGACCGACGACGAACATGCCGGAGATCTTCGGGATCTTGTCGCGCGAGCTGGCCGGCTATACCAAGCGACTGGATGAGATATGGAAAACTGATCTCGTGGCGGTGAATCGCGAGCTGACGAGACTCAATCTGCCGCGGCTGGATCCCACATGTGTGAAAGTCGAGGCGGCGTGCACGGTCATTCAGTGATGGCCCCGCCACTCCACTGCGTCGACAGCGATATGGGGTAAGGAGCAGAAACCCAGACGGGATCCTGTTCTGAGGCGTTGAGGTCGTCAACTGCGCGAAACTGTTTACGACGTTGACGACCTTTACGCTCGCGCGTTAGGCTCAGTTTAACGATGTCATCACTTGACTCATGCCGCACTCGACGCAGTTGCGCCCTAGTCAGCGCTAAGCGCGATTTTGGGGTCGACGTGCGCCGCTCTCAGTGCCGGCACCATGCTCGCAACAATCCCGACCGTCGCCAGCAAGGCGATCGACACGATAGCGGCGAATGGGTCGTGCGCGCCGATGCCGACGAGTTGCGAGCCCATCGCGCCGTTCGCCGCGAAGGAGAGCGGCAGCCCGACTCCGACACCGACTGCGACGAGCGTGACGGTCTCTCGCGCCACGAGCCAGAGCACGGAGCGCGCTCGTGCACCTAACGCCAACCGCACGCCGATCTCGCTCGTGCGTCGCGCCACGCTGTACGCGACCACGCCATACAAGCCCACCGCGGACAGCACGAGCGCCATCGCGCTGACGAAGAGCGCGAGGCGCGCAGCAAGACGCTCCAACGTCATGAACTCGTCACGCTGCGAGCGCATGTCTCGCGTACGCCGAACCGTTATCCCCGGTGCAGCCGCGTCTATGGCGTTCACAATTGGGCGCATAACGCTGGAGGGTCCTGCATTCGTGCGCACGACGAGCTGTCCACCCTGCGTTCCGTAAGCCTGCTCGAGCGGGATGTAGAGCATCGGTTCAGGCACGGACTTGAGGTCCTGGTACTTCGCGTCAGCAGCGATTCCAACGATGCGCGTTGACACGCGATCACTCGTCAGCGCAAAAGACCGGCCTAACGCGGATCCCGGGTCGCGGCCGCCGACGAACTTGCGCGCGAACCCCTCAGTCGCGATCGCGACTCGCTCTCCGCGCGCTCCGTCCATCTCCGAAAAATCGCGTCCCGAGAGCAAGCGGATGCCCGTAGCGCCGAGGTACCCCGGCGTCATGTAAACGACGCGGATCCAGGGTCCTCCATCCGACGTACGTGGCTGGCCCGGCACGTCGATCTCGATCCATTGATTGCTGCCGCCAAAGAGCGGGACCATCGTCGCGATGCCCAATTGCTGCACGCCGGGCACCGCACTCACGTTCTGCAGAATCTGGCGGTAGACGGGCACGATGCCTTGCTGTTCGTAGCGCGTACCACGCGGCTCGATGCCCGCGACCGCGATGTTCTCGGTCGTGAAGCCGCCGTCTACGCGCGCTAGATTGCCTAACGAGACAGCCAGAAGGCTCGCCGCTGTAACGAGGACTAGCGTGAACGCGATCTGCCCCACGACGGCGCCGCGGGCCACATTCCCCTGCTTTTGCGAACGCGAAGCGCGGGCATCCAGCCTCAGCGCCTGCGCCAGCTGCTGCCGCGTCGCACGCATCGCGGGATAGACAGTGAAGGCGATGGCGCAAACGAGAGTGACGACCAGCGTGAAGACGAGCGTTGCAGCGCCATACTGAAAGCGGACGAAATCACCAAGCTCGTCCAAGTCGCTGGGCAGAGAACGCACGAGCGCCGCTGTGGACCATGACGCGACAACGAGGCCAAGCACGCCAGCGGCAAGCGCGAGTGGAACAGACTCGAGCACGAGCTGTCTGATTAGACGCGCGCGGGACGCACCTAACGACAAGCGCACGGCGATCTCGCGCTGACGCGCGGACGATCGCACGAGCAGCAAGCTCGCGATGTTGCAGCACACAACGATCAAAATCAGCGCGATGCCTGACAGCAGCATCGCAAACATGACGCGCGCCTGTTTCCGGAAGTCGCCTTTTCCAGAGAGCCCGTTGCGGATGCCGATGACCTCGAGGCGCTGCCGCGCGCCTGCGCTGTCTACGGCACAGCAGCGAGGGAAGGTGATCGCGAGTGCAGCTCGCGCCGCCTCCGGCGGTACCGCCAACCGCACGACGATGGTGTACAGGGGCTTATCGCCACGCCGATCGTCGCCGATGCCGTATGGCATTCCGCTATTGTCATGGCCGGCACCGAGCTGCTGACCCAGCATCGCGACCGTGCCCAGCGGGATCGCCGCCGAAAAGCCTCCGGGGAAGGTGATCCCGCGGAACGATTTCGGGGTGACTCCGACAACGGTGAACGGAACCTCGCGAATCGACATCGTGCGACCGATCACTGCCGTGTCGCCCGGAAAGAGCTGCTCAGCCAAATCCTGCGAGATGACAGCCGCCGGCACGCGTTGTTCGTCGTCGTTAGGCGTCAGCAAACGGCCACGCAGTGGTCGCACTCCCAGCGTCGAAAAGAACGCGCCTTCGACGAAGTACATGTTGATGTGCGCCTTGTTCGCCCCGGCTACGACGTTGATGGCGCTTGCCCCTCGCGTCGCCACCAGAGTCCCAACGCCGGGAGTCGCGCGCAGAGCGAGGTACTCGTTCCAGCTGAACGCAACGTCGCGCTCGCCGCGGTCGTCGCGTCCAAGCACCGCGAGCTCTTCCGGATGCGGCAGCGCGAGCGGCGCGAACAGGACATTGTACGTGAGGTTGAACGCCGCGTTCGCGACACCGAGGCCCAGCGCCAGCGAGAGCACAACGATCATCGCGAAGCCCGGCTGCTTGATCGCGAGGCGTACAGCGTGCGAGAGATCGCGCGCCGAGTGGTCGATAAAGCGCGTGCCGCGCGCGTCGCGCGTCGCTTCTTTCGTCTGTTCGACGCCCCCGAAGGCGATCGCCGCCTGGCGGCGCGCTTCTGTCGCCGGGATTCCGTCGCGCGTTAGGCGTTCGGCTTCACGTTCGACATGAAAACGCAACTCGTCGTTGAGCTCGCGCTCGACCGCGTCCCTGCGGAAGATCGCGCGCAGGCGATAACGCAGATCGTTCCAGAGATCGTGCAGCATATAGCGCTACGTCGTCTTCATAACGAGTCCGACGGCAGCCACGAGGCGGTTCCAGGCGTCTTCCTCGGTCTCGAGCTGCGAGCGCCCGCGCGGCGTCAGCGAGTAGTACTTGGCGCGCCGGTTGTTGTCAGATGCGCCCCACTTGGCCTTGATCCAGCCCCGACGCTCGAGCCGATGCAGCGCGGGATATAGAGATCCCTGCGGCACGGCGAGCGTCGCTTGCGAGATCTGGTGGATGCGCTCGGAGACGGCCCATCCGTGCTGTGGTCCCAGTGACAGCGACTTGAGGATGAGGAGATCGAGTGTGCCCTGCGGGAGGTCGAGCCGTGCGTCCATGTTGTCCCCTTGCGCTTCTACAGGGCAAACTAGTATCGTCTTGTAGAAGTGCAAGGGGAGCGCGGCGACGCTACGCGGCTCGTGGCGCTGCGCGCCGCGTGTGGTGGCTCGTTAGGCGGTCGTCGCCGACGCTGAAAGATTGTCACGTTGTGACGGTGGGCTCGAATGGCAGAGGTCGCCATAATCTCAGCGGCTCAGCTCGCCTGACAGGGCCTGCTAACGGCTGAGCTTGCCTAACGAGGGTGACGCAAATCACGGCAGTCGTCGCCCGACTCATCCATCGTCCGGTAGCGGCCTCAGTTTTGCGGCTCCCAAAATCTTGAAAGTGGGGCCGACTTGTTAGGCCGCCAACTGAAACACTTCACGCTGTGCCATGAACTGGCGAGGCGCAACAATGAAAATCCACAGGTCCGTGGGGGGCGCGATCGCGACTGCCGCCGCGCTCACGCTGTTGGTCACGGCGAAGGCCAACGCGCAGGACACAACACGCCGCGTTACGTCCGAACAACGCATTCCAGTCCGCAAGGACGCGGCTACAACCACCACTAGAGACGACGTCACCCGCCGCACATCGGCTGGCGAGGTGGTACGACTCCCCGCAACAAGGGAACGCATTGACTCGCTGGAGATGCTCGCCGAGTCATATCGTACCCGCATCGACTCGCTGGAGCGGGCCAATGTGTCATTAGCATCCCGACTCGACGCGACAGATCGTCTCATCGCCTCACTCCGCGATTCGCTCAATACCGTCCGCGGCGAGCTCGCATCAGCCCGCGAGGAGCTGACAGCCGTCCACACCGAGCTCACCGCCACGACCGCCCGTACAGGACGGCTGGCTGACTCGCTGCAGCGGCTCAACACCCGTTTCATTCTCTTCCGCAACCGCTCGATGTTCGGCAACAGCGGCTTCTATGTGGGTCTCGGAACGGGCCCGGCGTACACAATGGGAGCGCTCAACGACTTCGGTTATATCGAAGGCATGCAGATCACAGTTCCCATCGGCTGGCAGAAGACAGGCAGCACGTTCGGCATTCGCAGCGAGCTAGCCTGGCAGAACTATGACGGCCGTTTCGTCGCCAATCGCGGCAACGTGGATCCCAACGTGTACTCGGCAACCGTGATGGCGAATCTCAGTCTGCCAATCAACTCCGCCAAGACGCACAGCTTCTACGTCATGGGCGGCGGCGGTGTGTATCACTTCAGGGACTTCCGTCAGGCGACGGCGTTAGGCGAGGCGTTCGGAGCCACAGGTGACAACGCGGAAACGAAGTTCGGCTTCACCGGCGGTGCTGGATTGCAGTTCCACATCCTGGGCGCGACGTACCTGTTTGTGCAGTCGACGATTCATCAGGTCTCGGCTGATAACGTGGTTGCTCCAGCGTCGGGCAAGAGCCTGCGCTGGGTGCCGGTGGTGCTGGGCGTAGCGATTCGCTAGCTGAGAGCAGCCATAGCTCGAGGGGCAGCGTTAGGTGCCGTGGGCGCCTAACGCTGCTTCTTTTAGAGCGTCGACAGCGGCACCGGTTAAGAAGCGACCATGTTAAAGAGTGCCCCATTCGCAGGCGTCAACCGCGGGAAACTGTTTAACGGGGTTGACGACCTTTACGCTCGCGCGTTAGATCCTGTTTAACGATGTCATCGCTTGACTCGTGGCGCTGTCGACGCTCTGGGGTAGGGTCAGCCCTCGACGCGCAATGCGTCCACCGGGTCGATCCGCGTCGTCGAGCGCGCGGGGATCGCACTCGCCAGCGCGGCGACGGCGAGCAGCAGCGCCGCCACCGCACCCAGCGTCAGCGCGTCGCTAGGACTCACGTCATAGAGCAGCGCCGCGATCAAGCGGTTGGTCATCAGCGCCCCGGCGACACCGACAAACAGTCCCACCGCGGCGATCGCGAGCCCGCGCTTCAATACCATGCGCCTGAGATCGCGTGGTGAAGCGCCGAGCGCCAGCCGCACACCGATCTCGCGGACGCGTTGGCGTACCGCTGTCGTCACTACGCCGAACAGGCCGATCGCTGCGAGCGCAACGCCGGCCGCCCCAAAGACAACCAGCAGAAACGCATTCAACCGCGGTTGCGCCAGCGGGCCTCCGAGAAGGGTCGTGAACGGTGCCGCACTGGAGACTGCAACAGAGGGATCAGCGTCGCTTATAACGCGCCGCAGTGTTGGGATGAAATCGGCCGCATCGCCCGTCGTACGAATTGCGAGCGTCGTTGGTGCAAAAGGAAAAATCGTCTGGTGAATCGGGAAGTAGATGCTCGCCCGCGCGTCGCGCAGCTCCCGATAGCGTACATCGGGAACGACGCCAACGACCGTGAATATTTCGTCGAGGTCTCCGCCCATCTTCAGCCGTTTGCCGATCGGATCGCCGTCGGGCCAGTAGTGCCGCGCCGCAGCGGCACTGATTACGACGACCTTTGGGGCGTTCTCACGATCCTCGTCTGTAAATGCACGGCCGCGCACGAGTGGAATGCCTAACGTGCGGAAGTAGCTCGGCGATACGACATCCATATTGAGCATTGGATTCGCGGCTACTTCGTCAGGCGTCTGTCCGTCCGTCGCCGGGCGTCCGTCCCACCCGCCGCCAAATGGTACCGAGACGACATGCGAGGCGCCGCGCACACCGGGCAGCGACTCCAGCCGGCGCATGAGTTTGTCGAGCAACGCGGGCTGCTTTTCCTTGGTGTCGAATTGATCGGCACGCATCGCGAGCTCGGCGATCAGGAGATTCGACGGCTCCAACGACAGATCCACACGCTGCAACTTGATCAGACTTCTTCCGACCAAGCCGGCTGCGGAAAGGACCAGCATCGCGAGCGCGACTTGCGCCACGACAAGTCCTTCGGTCAGCAGACGTGACCCGCGCCCGGCCGTCTGGCGCGCGTCAGAACGCAACACTTCCTGCAACTGCACGCGCGATGTGAGAATCGCCGGCGCGAGCGCGAAAATGAGGGTCGCGAGCGCCGTTAGGCCAATCGCGCCGCCAAGCACAGTGCCATTCACACCGATCTCGCGGATGCGCGGAACGCCCTCCGGCGCGAACGCGACGAAGCCGCGCACGGCCGCCGTCGCCACAGCAGCGCCCAGAACTCCGCCCGCGAGCGCTATTAAGCCGTTCTCCAACAGGAGCTGTCCGATCACGCGCGCGCGAGTTGCGCCGAGTGCGGCCCGCACAGCGATCTCACGCACGCGCGCTAGGCCGCGCACCATCAACAGGTTGGCGACGTTGATGCATGTGATGAGAAGCAGCAGCGCGGAGGCGATCGCGAATGCGAGGAGCGCTGGCTTTGTGTCCCCGACGATGAGCTGCGGCAGCGAACGAACAGTGCCGCGCAGGGTTCGTTGCCAAACCGTCGCTGCAGGACGCTGATAGAAGGCGGTAATCTCGTCGCGCGCGTGCGCTGCTGTGACTCCTGGCGCCAGGCGACCGATAACGTGAAGCGCGAGGTACTGCATGCTTCGCTCAGGAACGCCGGGAATGACAGGTGCCCAAAAGTCGGCGCCCTTGGGGAAATCGATGCCCTGCGGCATGACGCCGACGATTGTGTAGGCAACGCCATTGAAATGCGTGGTTACCCGGCGACCGATAACGGCCGGATCTGCTCCGAACTTCTGTTGCCAGGCCTCGTGGCTCAGGACGATCACAGGCAGACTGCCACGCACGTCGTCCGCCGGCCGCAGCGCGCGGCCTAACGAGGGAGCGACGTCGAGCACGTCGAAGAAGTCGCCCGACACCAAAGCGCCGCGGAGACGCGTGAGGTCGTTGCCCTGGCGAATCAGCGTTGGGATCGCACCCTCGTACATGTAGAACCCGACCGCGCCGAGGGCGCGCGTGCGCTGTTCGAAGAGTCGCGCATCATCGATCCCAAGCGGATAGTTGGATTGATCTCCGGTTAGTTCTCCCCAGAGCACGACAATGCGGTCCTGATCGCGCACCGGGAGCCGTCGCAGCAGCAGAGCTTCAGCCACAGTGAAAACCGCGGTGGCGAGCCCGATGCCAACGGACAACGTGAGGATGGCGGCCGCAGCGACGCCCGGCGTACGCCGGTGACTTCGAAGCGCGACCGAAATATTCTGCAGCACGGTGCTCACTTTTTGATGGATCCGAGTGTCGAAACCAGAGCTTCCCCTCGTCCATAACATGCCCGAGACCATGAACAGCGACAACTTCACATCGCTCCTGTCCCGCCGTTCGCTCCTCGCTCGAATTGGCACCATTGCGGTGAGCGGGACGATCGTCCCGCTGAACCTACAGACGCTAACAACTCACTCGCCGCAGAATCGAGATGAGGACTTCGAACGGGTACTGCGCTTGGCAAGTGTGCCCTCGCTGAGCTACGCGATTGTCGATGCTGACAAGATCACAACGCGCTCGGTGGGAGTGCGCAAAGCAGGGGAATCAGAACGCGCGACGCCGGACACAGTGTACGCGGCGGCCTCCCTAACGAAGGCTGTGTTCTCGTACGTCTTCCTTGGGCTCGTCAACGAAGGATTGCTCTCGCTCGATAAGCCAGTGCACGAGTATCTGCCGTTGCCGAATCCCGAAGACGCGAGATCGAACACGATCACGGCGCGGCACCTGTTGAGTCACTCGGGAGGTTGGCGCAATTGGCGCAACAACACTTCCACAGTGCTCACCGCTGACTTTGAACCGGGTTCTCGTTGGTCGTACTCGGGGGAAGGGTTCTTCTTCTTGCAGCGAATAGTCGAGAAGTTGACAGGGAAGAGCGTGCCGTTCCTCGCGCGTGAACGAGTCTTCGATCCGCTCGGCATGAAGCGATCGAGCTTCGTCGGGCTGGCCGAGCTGGAGCCGTTTCAAGCAACTGGGCACAGCGGCCGCGGAGATGTCACGCAACCGTTCGGCAGACCGACGCTCCTGGAGTTGCGGCGCATGATGTCGGCGAAGGGTGTATCGCTGGAGGCGGCGAAAGTGGAGGACGCTGAGCAGGCGATCAAAACAGCCGAGCCGATGCTTCCAGTGCTGCCGAACTTTCTGTCGCCTAACGCGGCGGCGAGCATGCTGACGACGGCGAATGATTTCGCGCTCTTCCTCAAGCATCTCGTCACGGCGCGCCGCGCCGGCGGCGCTCCTGCCGCGATCGTCGAGCTCATGCTGACGCCGCAGGTGAAATGCAACGAGGCCGTGCAGTGGGGATTGGGGGTTGGCCTGGAAGATCTCGGCAGCCGCCGTTTCGCCTGGCAGTGGGGAGACAACCCTGGCTTCAAGAACATCTTCTTCGCCGATCCACGCGACATGAAGGCAATCGCTGTGTTCACGAACGGGGACCGCGGCGCGCGTGTGTACGAGCGTGTGATCCGCGCGCTGACGGGCGAGGATCATCCCGCGTTTCTCTGGGCCTAACGAACGATCCTACTCGGCGCGCAGAGCCTTGACGGGATCGATCAGCGTCGCGCGGCGGGCCGGCAGGTACGCGGCCAGGATCGCGACGCCGAGGAGGAGTGCCGAAACGCCGAGGAGGATCACTGGGTCGGTAGGAGAGACCTCATACAGCAGCTTGCTGAGCAGGCGCGACGTAGCGAGTGCACCGGCGAGACCGACGACGGCGCCGGCGGTCGTGACAATGAGCGCACGGCGGAGCACGGCGCTGCGCACGCGCTGCTGAGTCGCGCCTAACGCCATACGGATGCCGAGCTCGCGCGTCTGCTCGCGCACCAGCGACGCCATGACGCCGTACAGTCCGATCGCGGCGAGCAGCAACGCCACAAGTCCGAATGCAGATAGCAGCGTGGCGCTCAGTCGTGGTTGAGCGAGCGGTTCATCCAGAAGGTCGTCCATTGTCCGCGTGAGCCACAAGTTCAACAGCGGATCGACGGTCGCGAATTCTCGCCTCGCCGCTGG
>DATBKN010000241.1:0-5531 GCA_036555845.1 Gemmatimonadaceae bacterium
ACCCGGGAATGTCCGCCGTGTGGTGCGTCGTGCCGGCTGTGAAAGCGGCGATCGCGACGGGAATCGTCGATCCAGCCAACGTTGGACTGCACGGCCACTCGTGGGGCGGCTATCAGACGGCGTTCCTCGTGACGCAAACGAACATCTTCAAGAGCGCGATCGCCGGTGCCGCGCTCACCGACATGGTGAGCATGTACAGCTCTGTGTACTGGAACACGGGGAGCGCGAATCAGCCCATCTTCGAATCGAGCCAGGGTCGTTTCACGGGCAACTTCATCGATAACTACGACGCCTATATCCGCAACTCGCCGGCATTCCACGCGAAAAATGTGCAGACGCCGCTCATGTTGCTGCATAACGAGCGCGATGGCGCCGTCGACTTCAATCAGGGAATCACGTACTACAACACGCTGCGCGGGTTAGGCAAGGATGTGCTGTTGCTGCAGTACGTGGGAGAGAATCACGGGCTGGCGCAGCCGGCGAATCAAAAGGACTACACGATCCGCATGAAGGAGTACTTCGATACGTATCTGATGGGCGCTCAGGCGCCCGAGTGGCTCAAAAACGGAATACCGAGACTCAAGATGCAGGAACATCTCAAATCACGGCAGAAAAAAGTCGCTTCGTAAAGATCAAGATCAAAAGCGGAATCGCTGATGCGCTCCGCTTTGAGTTCTTCAAAGAAAAAGGCCCCTCATCGGGGCCTTTTTTGATAGCAGGGGAGGGACTCGAACCCTCGACCTTCGGGTTATGAATCCGATGCTCTAACCACCTGAGCTACCCTGCCCTGTGACATCGGGATGAAAAATGCCGGCCCCGAGAGGCCGGCGGAATGTATGGCGGGGGCGGGATTTGAACCCGCGACCTTCGGGTTATGAGCCCGACGAGCTACCAGGCTGCTCCACCCCGCGTCAGTGCCGTGAAAGGTAGGCCCTCGAAGGGGGGAGTCAAGCGCACACATCGGACGTGATTCTCGCAAACGAGCGCTTGCCGCAGGTTGACTCCACCTCGACCTTTGCGGCGCCGAACCGGTTTGTCAACGCCGCGCCTCACCAACAACGCTCGTTAGGCACCGCCTTCGTGCCCACGTCCAGCAGGCCCGCGCAGCGTCTCACGAACCTCGTGCGCCGACTGCAAGGCTCAGTCCGCTCATTACTGTTGACGAGCGCGTTTGCACCACGTTTGAGACCGCTGTGAGTGCAGTCACCATTCTTGCAAGAGTGGCGGTGCGGTGGCACTTAGAGGCGAAACCGCATCACACGTTGGCGCGGAGCCCGGATGACTGATCAACGAACGTGCGGGCAAGGACTCGCGGAGACATCGGCGCTGCAGGCGAAGTTAGGCGCGCTCGTCGCTTCCACCGCAGAGAATCTCGAACTCCACATGACCGCGCTCGACTTGAGCGACGAGAATTCGCAAAGAGAGCTCATCGCATACCGTCACCTTGCCCAACAGCATCGAGCAATCGCCGCGCAACTCGAGTCGACGGCGGCCCAGATGGCCGGCTATCGTGACCTTCCGATGGGCCGCCACGACATGTCGATAATGTTGGATCCCAAGATGCGCGTCGCGTTCTCCCGGTTTGTCGCGGCGGAAACGGAGCTGTGCGCTCAACTGCAACGCCGTCTCGAGCAGGATCAGGCGATGCTCGAGAGCATGGGTTCCGCTACAGCGCCCGGATAGTCCATTCATGCCGCGCATGTCATTGGGCCTAGCGCTGATCCTGGGCGGACTCGTTCTCTCAGTTGTAGGTCTGCTGGTCTGGAGCGGCGCGCTTGCGTGGTTTGGGCGACTTCCTGGCGATATCCGCGTGGAGAAGCCTGGCGGTCGCTTCTACGCCCCGATCGCATCGATGATCGTTCTCTCGGTGCTCCTCACCGTCGTCGCGAAGCTAGTCCGTCGCTTCTGGCACTAGGAGCGGCGATGTCACGGCCGTCGCGGCGCCCCCCGAACTCCCGCCCCCAAGCGCCCTCCTCGCACTGACTTTGCTGAAGAGCCGCACAGGTCGCTGGTGACAACTATTTTGTCTTCTCGTCTAGGATGGCGACGGATCACGCCGGCGCGATCGTAAATTGTGTCCGCCGAAGCCTTTGCGACCCAACCCGCATACAGGAACTGGTCTAGAGTGAAGGTAGGAATCATCGGGGCAGGCTTGGTGACCTCAGGGTCACACCTGCCGGTGCTCGTCAACATGCCAGGCGTTTCGGTGGATTGGATCTGCGACAGGTCCGCCCCCGCCGCAGCCGCGGTCGCCCGTTCATACAAGATCGGGAAGACATTCACAGACATCGCCGCCTGTCCCAACGTGGACGCGGTTCTGGTAGCAACGCCTGTCGGTGCTCGGCGAAGCGTGATTCCGGCGGCGCTCGCCCGCGGCTGGCATGTCTTCAGCGAAAAACCTTTCGCGCTCACGCTCGAGGAGCACGAAGGCTATTTGCATGAAGCTCGTCGCCACGGGGTCCAGATCGCCGTCGGGCAGGTGCGTCGTTATGCGAAGCCGACGGCCACGGCGCGCAAACTGCTCGAGCGACAGTTCCTGGGACCGATTCTGCGTGTCGGCGCATCCGAAGGGATGCGTGTTCGCGCGACGGGACGTGGCACCGGCTGGCACATGACCGATCCAGCAGCCGGCGGCGGGGTGCTCATGGAGACGGGCTCACACCTCGTCGATCAGGTTCTGTACGTGTTAGGCGCCTCCTCGGTGTCGCTGCGCGAATCATCGCAGGAACGGCACCTTGGCCTCGAACTCGCGTCGTCGCTCGTTGCCGACGTGCGTCTAGCAGGCGGAGAAAGTGTCGCTTGCAGCATCGAGCTCTCAATGCTGGACGATCTCTGCAACGGCGTCTTCATCGAATTCCCAAACTACGTCCTGAAGGTCGGCCTCTTCTTCGAGGAATCGCTCGCGCTCGTTACTCGTGATGGAACCACGCTGTGCGACATCGCGACGACCGAAGGCGTTGACAATCCCACCAAAGGGTTCGTCGCCGAGTGGCGCGACTTTCTGGAGCAGTGTCGAACGGGCCAACCCTCCGCCGTCGACGCGGCGAGCGTGAAAAACACGACCGCGCTCATCGAAGCGTGTTATAAGCAAGCCGCCGAAGCGCAGCTCGCCGTGAGCGCGGGTGGAGCCGGCCGATGAAGAATCAGCGAGTCGCCGTTACGGGGGCGACCGGCCAGGTTGGTGCCACGCTCGTCAAGCGCCTGCACGAGCAGGGATGGCACGTCGTCGCCGCCACGCGCAACGCGTTAGGCGCGGCGCTCGTTCACGCGAATGTCCCCGACTGCGACATCCGCGTTGGCGGGTTGTCACGCGCTGACGGCCAACATCTGCTGGATGACTGCGAGATCGTCCTGAATTGCGCGATCGCATCGTCAGGCGGGAATCCGCGCGCTGCCTATTCGCGCAACCGCGCGCTGATCGATGGGCTCCTCGAAGCCAAGTCGCTGCGCTGGCTCGTGCACTTCAGCACCGTCGCCGTCTTCGGAGAGTTGATCCGCGAACATTCGGACGAGCGCGATGCCTTCGAGAATCCAAAGCCAGGCAGCGAGTACGGCCGCTCGAAACTGTATGTCGAGCGCTATGCGGCGCGCCAGGCTCGCGCGCGCGGAGTCAAAGCGACGATGCTGCGCCTTGGGCACGTGTACGGCGCCGGTATCGGACGTTCGCGCGAGATCATCGAGTTGTCGCGCGATCCTTCGTTCCGACTTCCGTACGACGGCCGCTTCCCATCCAACGCGATCCAGGTCGACACGCTCGCCGAATCAATTCTCACCCTGTTAGGCGGGGATGCTGCGCGCGAGACGTATAGCTTCGCCGAGAGGGCGAGCACCTGGCGCAATATCTTCGACTGGCACACCGAGGCACTCGGCCTCGCGCCGGTGCGTGGCCTGTCGCAAGACGAGTCGGACCGCATGCGCGACGTGTGGGCCCGTGCCTCCGTCTCGCGCGAACTTGGCGCGTGGGTGCGCGGTCTGCCTGTAAAGCGACTGGTGCGTGCGCCATCGATGTTCGACCTCGCGCTGCGAATCCTCGTGCGCACGCCGGCGTCAATCACGACGCGCGTGACGAACATCAACCGCCGAGTCGGTGCGCGCGGCGCCGTCGGTAGCGCGCTAGGTGGTTCCCGCGCGGCGCTTCCTCCGCTGTATCTCTCGGCAGGTATGCCTGGGCCGTTCCTCGATCTCGCAGCAGCCCCCGCAAGCGGGCCTGGCTCCGAGGCGGAACGGCGGCGCGAGCTGCAAGAGTGGTATCACCTGTGGAGCACTCCGCGTATCGCGGCGTCGCCGCGACTCGAACGCGCCGCGGCCGGTGCCAGGAGCTGAGCTCCCAGCTGGCGCTTCGGCTGCGATGCAGCGGCCAACCAGGGTCCTCTTCATCATCTACGGCCTCGCACCAGCGGGGCCGGAGCTGCGCTTGCTGGAGTTTGCGCGCCATTTCCCAGCGACGACCGAGGTGCATCTCTGCGTTATCGGAGACGACCTCACCCTGCTCGAGGAGTTTCGTAAGACGCCCGCGCGCATTGCGATCGTCCCAGTGCGTCGCCCCTGGGTCGAGTGGGGCCAATTGCGGCGCGTGCTGGCGTACATCCGCACGCACGACATCGCTGTCGTCAATTCGTTCAATCTCAAGACGCTAATCGTGGCCGTTGCAGCCAAGCTGCGCTTCGGACGGCGCATCAAGCTCGTGCATCATCTGATCAGCTTATGGGATGGGTTACGAGACCATCACAAGCGGATGGTGTGGCACTCGCTGCGTTATGCGGACGTCGTGGTGTGCAACGGTTACGCGGTGCGTGACACGCTCATTGGACCCAAGAAGATCAAGCCGCGCGTTGTTGTGGTGCCTAATGGAGTGGACGGCGAACACTTTCGCCCAATGCCCGACGTGCGCCTGGCGCAACGCCAGCGCCTTGGGCTCAGCGACGATCACTTCGTGTTCGGCACTGTCGCCAACGTGCGTCCTGTCAAGAACTATCCGCTGCTGCTCAATACTATTCGCAGAATCGGCGAAGTGCATCCACGCGTTAGGCTAGTTTGCGTTGGCGGCGGTCCGCAGCTCGAAGAAATGCAGGCGCTCGCCAGCCGGCTCGGCGTCGGCGATAAAGTGATCTGGACCGGCCAGACGACCGACGTCAGACCGTTCGTCGCCACATTCGACGCCTTCGCACTCACTTCGTTCAAGGAAGGGTGCCCTAACGCGCTCATGCAGGCGATGGCGATGGGCATTCCGTCGATGAGCTCCCAGGTCGGCGAAGTGCCGCACCTGACCGAAGGCGGCCGCTGCGGGCTCATGTTCGATCCGAACGATTCCTACGAGTGCTACGATGTCGCGGTCCGCTTGATCGAAGACGGGGAGCTGCGGCAGCGGTTGGCCCGCGAAGGCCGCGCCCGAATGGAGGAGCAATACTCCAATCCGCGCATGATCCGCGACTACGTGGAACTCTTTGGAGAGGTGAGCGCGCTACCGCGTTAGGCAGCTACGCCGGCCGCCTGACGAATGTCAGCTCGTTGCAACCCATGCTGCCGCCCTG
>DATBKN010000242.1:0-1612 GCA_036555845.1 Gemmatimonadaceae bacterium
ACAGTGCGGCGCGGTCCTCCACCACAACGTCGACAAGGTGCTGCTCGCGGCGGGTTCGAGCGCACCCCGCTTCGGCGGCGGTGAGGTCATCGCGCCAATGGAGATCTATTTGGCCGGCCGCGCCACCCATGAGGTCGACGGTACTGTGATTCCCGTCGCCGGACGCTCACCCCGCATCGAGAGCACACAGCGCTTGGCGCGGGGACCTGCATTCTGCACCCGCGAACCGAGGCAGCCATGACTCTGATTCCCACGCAAGTGACTTTCCACGGCCTCAAGCATTCCGATGAGATCGAGTCGGACGTCCGCGAGCGCGTGCGCGAGCTGGAGCAGTTCTACGCCGATATCGTGAGATGCCGAGTTGCCATAGAGGTCCCGCACCGGCATCGACGTGACGGCCGGCACTTTCACGTCCGGCTCGAGATCACCGTTCCCGGCGGAGCGCCGATTGTCGTCAGCCACGAACCGTCGCTGCATGCGCGGCTGAAAGACGTCGCGGAGGATGCACCGCACAAGGAATCGGAGATTGACACCGTGCGCCAACACGCCCGGGTGACGATCCACGAGGCATTCGCTGCGGCACGACGGCGGCTGGAGGACTTCGCGCGCGAACAGCGCGGAGCCGTGAAAGCCCACGAAGCCCTGTCCTGAACGCGAAGCGCAGGGCGGTTGCGCCGGCCGGCCGTCGATCAGCGTACCGTTAGCACAGGGCACGGAGCCGTCCGCACCACCCGCTCCGCGACGCTTCCCAGGAAGAGATGCGCGACGCCCGAACGGCCGTGCGTGCCCATCACGATCAGATCGACCGATTCACTGGCCGCGTAGTCGACGAGTCGCCGCAAGGGGTCACCGACATTGACGACGGCGCGCGCGTGGAGTCGCTCACCAGCGGCGGTAGCGGTCAGCTCGTTGAGGCGCTTCTGTGCCTCGTTCACGAGCTCGCTCACGTAGGTGACCGGCAATGGCAGATAGAGGCCGGCTGGATCATCGAGATATGGATTTGGCACAACGTGCAAGACATCGAGCGAGGCCGCAAACCGATCCGCGATCGAAATCGCGTACTGTAACGCGCGCCCCCCTTCCACGCACCCTTTTCTCTTTCGAGAACAGCGTCTGACACCCCTAGTGCTCTGGCCGCGGCATACTGCTCTGTGCATCTATCCAGACCGACGGCACTGGCAGTGACGCTCCGAATCCGGTTACGGCGGCCGGACCGCACTGCGACGGGGTCCCCGGCGAGCGGACTGTGCTCGCTGGGGTGGCTGGCGCCGTCGCTGGCCGCTGGCCGCTCGGGTCGCGCCGGTTGCCAGGAAGCGCGCTCAACCTCGCTGCCCCCCACTGGCTTCTCGCGCGGTCAGGCGATCGCGTCGGCTCGCCTCCACACGGATTCTCCACGTCAAACACCAGTGCCGTCCGAGATGAGGAGGGCGCAGGGCGGGACTGTAGTCCGGAGCGAAACCGTGGGAAGTGTATTGGCATACCTCGTGGGTCGGCGGCGGAGCTGAGATGCGCGGATCACGTCGGTTTCGCGGAGCGACTACGGTCCCGCACTGCGACCTGCGCTGCTCGACGAGTGTTCGGATCACGGCGCCGCGGTCGAAGCACTAGAGGT
>DATBKN010000243.1:0-7468 GCA_036555845.1 Gemmatimonadaceae bacterium
CAACCCAGGAGCACCCGGCTCGGCGACCGTCACGATCACCTTGAGCGCCGCCAGCGGCCGCCAGCTGAGCGTCGTCTACAACACCCAAGCAGGGAGCGCGACGGCCGGTGCAGCCTGCGGCGGCAACGTCGACTACGTCACGCCTAACGCGACAGCCGTCTTCAACCCGGGCGTCACCCAGGTGCCGGTCGTCATCTCCTATTGCGGCGACACCGGCTTCGAAAGCAACGAGACCTTCACCTTCTCCCTGAGCTCGGCGCAGAACGCGACGATCGCGGACGGCAGCGGCAGTGGCCGCATCGAAAACGACGATCAGCAGTCTGTCATTGCCATCGCCGCGCCACTGACGCAGACGCGCGCCGAGGGCTCACAGGGCCCGACGCCAGGCACGGTGGTACTGACCAACAGCGCCACGCAGCCCACGGCGTTGAGCGCCACCATCGCAGTGAGCGGATCAGCGGTCGTTGGCTCGGCCTGCACAGGCGAAGTGGATGTCGCGCTCCCGGGAGGGGCGGCGGCCATCCAGTGGGGGCCTAACGACGGTGCTCAGAAGGTCGTGACCTACACGATCTGTGGCGACACCAGCGACGACGCGGATGCCGAGACCTTCATCGTAACGCTGACACAACCGACTGGCGGCGCCACGATTTCGCCGGCAGCCAATACAATGACGTTGACGATCACTGACGATGACGCGGCTCCGACGATGACGGTGCCGGATCTCGTCGTGACAGAACCGTCCGGCTTCGGAGCAGTCGCCGAAAAGACTTCGCTCACCATCACGCTTTCGGCGCCGAGCAACCGCGCAATATCCGCGACGCTCGCGGCCACACAGCTCGTGGGTAAGCATCAGACAGGAATTACAGCGGCGACGGGCGGCTCGAGCTGCGGAGGACTCGTCGACTTCATCACATCCTCACACGTCGTCACGTTCGCGCCACGCGTGACGACGATGACCGTGCAGGTCAGCAGCATCTGCGCCGATGCGCGACGGGAAGGCTCCGGTACGCTCAACAGCCCGACGGCTGGAAAAGAAGTGTTTCAGGTGCAAGCCTCGGCGCCGAGCAATACATCGTTCGCCAAGCCGACTGGCTACATCGTCATTTGCGATCCATAGAAACGATGCATCCACACGCGGATCGCTCGGCTGAGATTCCACCGGAGCACAGCCGTTCCTCTGTCCCGGGACGGCCGCCGCTTGTATTGTTGCGCGGTGAACGGCGTCCCGAAGCGGGACGGAAAGTCGCACCTCCACCGCTTGGAATGTCATCCTTCCCACCGCCTGCGGGCGCCGAAGAATGGGACGCCACAGGCAGCGAAGCCTCGCGCGTCCTCGAGCAAGTGGTAGCGAAGTTTCGCGGGATGTTAGGCGCTGCAGCGGCGCGTCATCGACTCGATCCGACCGAACGTGATGCACTTGCGCAGGAGCTGCGGCTCCGGCTGTGGCATGCGCTCAAGGACCCCGCGACGATCGGCAGCGTCTCTGCCACGTATGTCCAGCGCGCCACTATGTCTGCCGCGCTCGATCTCTTGCGCCGGCGGCGCGATCGCGAGCAGGCACTGCCGGACGATGACTTCTCGCCGTCGCCCGCGCTGCGCAGCAGTGAGCGCGCGGACGTCCTACTCGAAGCGAGCGACGTGGCCCAGGCTGTCGAGCGCGCCTTGCTCGTGCTCCCGGAGTCGCGCCGTGCCGTCGTTCGGTTGCACTTGCGCGGCTACGAACGCGAAGAGATCGGAACGTTGTTAGGCTGGAGCGAAGCCAAGACGCGCAATCTCCTGTACCGCGGACTCGAAGACCTGCGCAATGAGCTCACGCGCCTGGGCTTCGGGCCGGAGGCAACATGAACGACGCAACACTGCGCCAGGCATACGATGCGCTGCTGCGCGACCGTGCCGGACGCGCCGAGCCGTTAGGCGTTTCTCTCGAGACGATGTGTGACGTCCTCGATCGCAAGGGCAGCGAGGAGTCACGGCTCGCGGCCATCGACAGGATCATGGCACATCCGCGCCTCGCCGAAGAATTCGAGATCCTCCGTGCCGCGCACACTGCCGGCCGAACCGCGCAACGCCGCACATTCGCCGCCTGGCCGCTCGCCATCGCGGCCAGCTTGATCGCGGCCATCGGACTCGGCACGTGGGTGGCGAAGCGAAGCGGCGATGGAAGCGACACCCTTCGCGGACCAAGCGTCGCGATTCCGCTCTATGCGCCGGCGGAAACGGCGCTCGCCGACTCGGCACGCGTCTTCCTGTGGTCGGGAAACCCGGACGCGACGCAGTATCTCTTCGAGCTGAGCACGGCCGGTGGCAGTCCGTTGTTTTCGGCTGCGACGAGCGACAGCTCGCTCGTCCTCCCCGACTCAGTCCGATTGGCGCCCGGCGCGTCGTACTTCTGGTACGTACGAGCGCAGACGCCGCGTGGTGAACTGACGTCGCCGTTACGACCGCTCGTGACGCGCGAACGCTGAGCAGTACTGAGAATCGACGCCGGCCGCAGCGTCTATCTCGGTAACTCACGACGAGAGAAATGACGCGCCCCTCCAGGTTCACGGGCATCGTGGCTGCAATCCTGCTCACTGCCGTCGCACGCTCGTTTTCGGCACAGCAGGCGACGGCGAACCTGCCCGCTCAGCGATCGCCGATCTTCGGTGGCGCGGGTGGCGTTTCGTTCTCGCTCAGCTGCGGAGCGGGGAGTGTGCTCACTGGACTCCGCGGGCGAGCGGATACCTTCGTCTTCGCGCTCGGTATCACCTGCCGCACCGTTTTGGCTGACGGATCCCTCGGTCCGGAGAACGTCGTCGGCGAGATTGCGGGCGGAACGAGCGGAGCGCCCATCGCGGCCGGATGCTCCACAGGTCAGGTTCTCGCTGGAGCGGAGGTTCGCGCCGTCACTTACGTGCAATCGATCGCGCTGCACTGTGGGGCATGGGATAGCGCCAAACGTCGGGTGACTTCACGAGAACGGCAGACGATCCTGATCGGGCATCCAGCGGCCGGCACCGCACAGCATCGGACGCGTTGTGAGTTCGATACCCAGCCGATGACTGGCATCTGGGGCAGAGCGCAGAGTCTCGTGGACGCAGTCGGATTCATTTGCGATGAACCGTGAGTCCCACGCAAACCCCGGCGCCGCCATTGCTCAGTTGCGCCGTAGAGGCTGTATTAGGCGTACCTCTCGTCAGCCCTCCTGTGGTTTCCTCATCGCGCTGAGCCCACTGCGCCGCAGCATCTGATGATCGCGCTTCCACTTCTCCTCCTGCTACAAAGCTCGAGCACTGCGCCGCGCCCGATTCCTCTCGAGCCTCGGCGACTCTCACTGGCAGTGCAGGAAGCCAACGCCGTCGGTCGCGGCGACGAATACGTCCGTCGCGTCATGCGCTTATCGCCGCGCGCTGGTCGCTTCACTCAGGGCATTCTGTATCGCTTGCGCTATGACTACGCGGCCGCGACGCGCGAGTTCGAGGCGTTGCGCGTTAGGCGGCCTCGAGACGAATGGGCGCGGGCTGCTTCCTTCGGCCTTGTCCTTGTCTCCCAATCGCAAGGACTCATGCGCGACGTCGAAGCGCGTATTTCCACCGCGCTGCAGGAGGCGATCGAGGATGACGATTCGCTTGCGACTGTTGAACTGGCGATCGCACGAACGGTGAGCATGGCGCGTGTTCGCGGCCCTCGCGCTGCGGTCGCTGCGTTGGATTCAATCTCCGACGCGCCGGCGCGAAACGATTCGCTCGTTATGGCCACGATCAGATGCCGCCGCGCGAATGTGTATGCACAGGCCGGCGATCGCCGTGCGCGCGCCGAGTTCGTAGCCGCTATCGCCATGGCGCGCGCCCTCCACGCCGAGCGCCTGGAGGCCGACTGTCAGCTCGCGTTGTACACGCACTTTGTTCGCGTCGGCCAAGTCGACTCGGGAAACTCCGCGCGCAAGCGTGCCGTGGCCATCTTGACCCGCCTCGGCGACTACTCAGCGCTCTCCGGCGCTCTGCAGTGGAACGGGTACCTCCTGAGCAGCATCGGAGACCTCGAGCGCGCGTACGTCGTGCTGCGAGAGGCTGAAGGATTCGCCAAGACCAGCGGCAACATGATGGTGATGGGTTGGACGGCGCTCAATCTCGCGCAGGTGTACATCGAGTTCGGTCAATTCGCAGAGGCGGAAGAGCAGCTGACTACGGCCCAGCGCCGCGCCCAACAGACTGGCGATGGATCACTCGTGGAACTGCTGTTCGGTGCTCAGGCGCAGCTGGCGGAGAGTCGCCATGACTTCGTCGCCGCCGAGCGTGCCCTCGCAGCCTATCGTGCCGCTCAAGAGCGAAGCGGGCGACCCGACCTTGTGCGTAACGCCCTATCCAGCTCCGCAATATTGCAGGCGCGACGGGGAAACTACCAATCAGCGCTGGCACTGATCGACTCTGCCGCGGCGTTACGCGTTAGGTATCGGCTGACGGGTTTCGAGACTTCGGACATCAACGCGCGAGCGTCGATCTACTATCTCGCGGGACGCCTCGATTCTGCGCGGGTACTTGCTGACTCAGTGATCGCGCGCCTGGACTCGTGGGATCACGGACCGCTGTTCACTCTGAACCTCCTTCGTGCCGGCATTTCTGCACGACAGAGCGACACTGAGCTGGCGCGAGCACAACTCTCGCGCGCAGAACGAGAGTACGATTCCTGGCACAAAGGGCTGACGGATGCCCAGATGCTGCTGCGTGCTTCGCAGGTGAGCTTCTTCGGGGTCGGCGAGATGCGCGGGATGGGCGAAGTATTCGACGTGCTCGCGAGAAAAGGTGATGCGGCGGATGTGTTCGAGTTCGATGAGCGGCGACGTGCGCGTGACTTGCGTGAGCGGATGGCCAGAGTCGCTACAGCGCGCGCTTCGCGGGCGACACACACGACGTCAGTTCCGTCCCTCTCGGTCGCGCAGTTGCAGCGCGCGCTGCCCGACGACCGGACAGCGATCGTGCAGTTTGCCGCGCCGGTGTCTGCCGAGAAAACGACTATCCTCGCCCTCACGCGCACCGGACTGCGATCGTTCGTGGCGCCGGATCTCGATTCTTTGACACCGGCGATTACGCGCTTCAGCAACTTCGTGCGACAAGGCGTCGTGCCTGCAGACGCCGCGCTGGCACTCGGCCGCGTGTTATTTGGTGAAGTCGTTAGGTGGTTGCCGCCCGGGGTCAGTCGCCTCATGATCGTGCGCGACGGCGTGTTACACAGGCTACCGATCGACGCGCTGCAGATCGAGCCCGGTGTCTCGATCATCGATCGTTATGCGACCGCAAGCGCACCCTCGTCCAGCGTCGCTTCTGCGCTGTGGGAGCGCGCGCGACGTGTCGATACGCCTCGCATACTGGCATTCGGTGATCCCGTGCTCCCGAAAGTCCGCGCCGATTCGGCCCAACCTGCCTACGCAGAAGCCATGTTGCGCGGTGAACCTCTCAAACGACTGGCCGCCTCGGAGCGCGAAGTCCGCGCGGCCAGCCGAGACACCCCAGGCAGCGTTGTTTTCACGGGCAAAGGCGCCACTGAGCAAGCCTTGAAGTCCGCCATTCTGAGGGATTTTCGAGTCGTGCATTTCGCGACACACGCCCTCGTCGACGACTGGTCGCTCGCTCGCACCTCGATGATCCTCGCGCCCGGTCGCGGTGAGGACGGCTTCGTAACGCCTGACGAGCTTTCCCGCCTGTCATTCGATGCCGACGTCGTCGTGCTGTCGGCGTGCCGCACGGCCGCCGGGGAGCTCGTGGGTAGCGAAGGCATCCGCGGCCTGGCCACGCCTTTGCTCGAAGCCGGTGCGCGCTCGATCGTGGCCACGCAATGGGAAGTCGGTGATGCCGCGGCTGCTCGCCTTAGCGCGGATCTGCATCGCGCGCTCCGTGCTGGTGAGCCGGTGATCGACGCAGCGAGAACGGCGCGACTCGCGTCGCGCCGTCGGGGTGACTCTCCAGCGAGTTGGGCAGTACTCGCCGTGATCGGCGATAGTCATGCTCGACCCTTCCTGGGAACTCGTTAGGTCCTATCTCTCTAGCTGAAGCTGTCGGCTACCCGCTGACAGTCAAGGCGTCAGCAGCTGCCAGCTTTTGCTGATTCCTAGCCGAACGGCACGCAGATGCTGTCGGCGACGACGTTGCTATTGACCATGCGGCCTTGCGTGAATTTTCGCATCTGAAAAAACACGCGATGCTTCACCTGGTTCTGCCCGCACCCTGCGCCGACGAAGTACGGGTTGGCAGCGGGAATGAAACCCGTGATGATCGTCATGCTGCCACTTGTCGTTGACGTTGTCTTCCCTTCGGTAAAGGTCACCCAGGACGCTCCCGAGAAGCTCGAGCTCGTGCTCGCACGGTATTCAGCGGGCTGCGTCCCCGCGCGCTCGTAGCGCAGGCGCGCTACCGGCGTCCCATCGAGCTTAACGGACTTCAGCGTGATGATGGCGAGCGTCGGCGTTGATGGCTTCGGCAGCTGGGCGAAAGCCCCACTGCTGAAAACGACCGAGAGCGCGAGAAACGCTCGAGTCCTGCCGGAAAAAAGCATCTTGTTCTCCCTGTGCGTGTCAGCAGGAGCAACGCCACGTTCGTCCGTTTTTCTCATTGTCGACTGAGAAAGTGGCCAGTGAGCGCGCGTCTAGGTCTCACACTCCACTCTCCAGACCAATGCGCTTCGCGAGGTTCCTGCTCTCGCCCTTGTGCCTCATTCCCTTCGGCGTGAGGTATGCCGGGTTATCAGGCGACGACACACGCGCGGTAATCGCCGTGACCGCGGTTGGTGTGTCGCCTAACAATGTCGTGGGAGGCAAGAGCGTCACTTTGAGCGTGATGCTTGACGCCAACGCGCCCTTTGGCGGGAGTGTGGTGAACCTCAGCTACTCCGCGTCGGGTGTTTTTGCAACTGCGCCCAAAGGAGTCACCGTTCCTCAGGGTCAGAAGCTCGCCAGCGTGCAGGTCATTACGAAGCCCACGGCGAACACTACGCCGGTGACAATCGGCGCTACGCTAGGTAGCTCCAGCGCCCAGACGACGCTCACGGTTCGTCAGCCGCAGGTGGCGTCCATCTCGGTGTCGATGAGCGCGATCATTGGCGGTGGCGGAACGGTGCTCCACCTAACGCTTGATGGCCCGGCGCCGGCTGGTGGGATCGCGCCGCATGTGAGCTTCGCGCCAGCGCTCCTCGCGCACCTGCCCAAGGTTCAGAATTGCAATGTCTTCAACTGCAACGGCTTTCGCGATCAGGACACGACGGTCGCCCCCGACTCCACGCAGCTCACCTTGCTCGTCCGGGCGGCGCCAGTGCGAGACCCACAAACGCTCAACATCTCGACGTCGCTCGGGGCCCTGCGTTCCACAAGCCTACACATCAGACCACCGCCCGTCGCGATCGACTTCAACCTCGGGTGCTCCAATGGCGCTTCGATAACGAGTCTGGTAGGACCAACAACGTTGGGAGTCAAGGTCGCCACGAGCTACCCAGTGTCCTC
>DATBKN010000244.1:0-6256 GCA_036555845.1 Gemmatimonadaceae bacterium
TCTACGTGGCGACACTTTCGCTATGCGTCGTGAGTGGAACCAGGATTCTCCGACGCCGGTCTATGCAGTGCTTTGATTGCTGCGATGGGCGCGATTTCGTGAGCAGAGGAGACCACCGATCCGCCCATCCGCGATATCCAAATGGTCTCTGGACGAATCAGGGTAACAGACGAGTGTGGCCTGACGCGGAAAAATCCAGGACTCCGGGGCCGGCCTAACGACGCGA
Source organism: Gemmatimonadaceae bacterium (assembly GCA_036555845.1). GTDB lineage: Bacteria > Gemmatimonadota > Gemmatimonadetes > Gemmatimonadales > Gemmatimonadaceae > DASYRX01. The sequence goes on from DATBKN010000244.1 coordinate 227, forward strand.
CTGCGCCGCGCTCAAGCGATACCCGAATCCACGCACCGTTTCGATCAGATCGCCGGCCGCACCGAGCTTGGTGCGCAGCCGCTGCACGTGCATGTCCACGGTGCGCGTCTGAATATCGGGCGCTGCTTCCCACACAGTCTCCAACAGAAGACCGCGCGCCTGAACCCTGCCGCGGCGCTCTGCCAGCGTCAGCAAAAGACGGTATTCCGTCGGCGTCAGCTCGACGTCGCGCCCTTCGACGGAGACTTTGTGTGCGGCGCGATCGATCAGCAGCGTGCCGATGCGCAGCGCCTCATCGCTGCGCTCTGCCGTGCTGCGAAGGCGCCGCAAGATCGCGCCAACTCGCAGCACCAGCTCTTGCGGCGAGAAGGGCTTCGTGAGGTAATCGTCGGCGCCGAGCGACAGGCCGCGAATTCGGTCGGGTTCTTCCTTTCGAGCGGTGAGCATGAGCACCGCGACGTCGCGCGTTCCCTCGTCGCTGCGCAGCTGTTCCAGGACATCGAATCCGGACATCCCCGGAAGCATGAGGTCGAGCACGATCAACGATGGATGCTCCGCTCGGGCCTGCGAAATTGCATCCTGGCCCGTGCCCGCCGTGGAGACTCGATATCCTGCTTTGACGAGATGATACGCAACCAGGGCGACGATGTCCGGTTCGTCGTCGACGACGAGGACCCGCTCGACCGTGGTCACGGCCTGCATCACGATGTCGGCGCTCCGAGCCGATGCCGGATCTTCGCGATGATCATCTCGATTGCGATCGTATTGTGCCCGCCACGGGGCACGATGATGTCCGCGTAACGTTTGGACGGCTCCACGAATTGGAGGTGCATTGGCTGCACCGTCGTTAGGTACTGCTGCAGGATCTCCTCGAGCGGCCGTCCACGCACGCGCATGTCGCGCTGAATGCGCCGGACGAGCCGGATGTCGGAGTCTGCATCTACGAACACTTTGACGTCGCACAGCTCCCGCACCCTGGCATCCGCGAAGAGCAGGATACCGTCCACGATCACCACGTCCACCGGTGCCACGCGCTGCGTTTCGGCGCGACGCGTGTGCGTGACGAAATCGTACAGGGGCTTCTCGATCGCTTCGCCTGACGCGAGTGCGCGAAGCTGCATAACGAGAAGATCCCAGTCGAACGCATCCGGATGATCCCAGTTGATCTTCCGGCGTTCATCCATCGGAAGATGCGAGAAGTTTCGGTAGTACCCATCCATGTCGATGGACGCGACCGACGCCTGTCGCAGCGCCTCCGCCACCTTGCGAGCGACCGTCGACTTGCCTGAACCAGTCCCACCCGCGATGCCGATGATGAGCGGCTTCACGTTGATAGCAGGACGACAATCAAACGCGGTGCACGTTCACCGCACGAAGCGAGAAAGAAAAGCGAGGAGGGCGTCACGATCTGGTAAACGTGCGACGATAGGCCAGGCTCAGTCTCGCGCCGCGCGATGGCATCGGTCAACCGGCGCAAGCGCTGTGGGAGGTATAGGTTTAGGGCCTTATGAGGAGGACGCTTTTCCTACTGGGGATTGTGGCTTGTTCCACGGCTGGCAGCCGCGAGCGGGCGACATCCTCCGTAACAGCGGCCGCAACACGGGACACCGTCGAAATTGTGATAGCCGCGACGACCGACGTGCACGGTCGACTGCGCGGCTGGGACTATTACACGGCGCGCCCTGACAGCGCCCGCGGCCTCTCCCGCGCAGCAACGATTGTTGACTCGCTGCGGCGCGCCAATCCCGGTCGAGTGGTGTTGGTTGATGCCGGGGACTTGCTGCAAGGGAATCCGCTGACGGATGTCGCGGCGCGGGTCGACACGCAGCTGCCGCATCCCGTGATCGCGGCGATGAACGTGATGCATTACGACGCTGCGGCCGTGGGAAATCACGAGTTCAATTACGGTCTCGCGACCCTCACGCGGGCGACGAGCAGCGCGTCATTTCCGTTCCTCGCCGCAAACGCGTGGCGCACAAATGGACAGCGCGCGTTTCCAGGGTCGACGATCGTGCAACGCGCCGGCCTCAAGATCGCGATCGTTGGGGCGACGAATCCGGGCGTTGCGATCTGGGATCGTGAGAACGTGCGCGGCCGCGTCGAAGTGCGCGACATCGTGAGCGAAGTGCGCCGCGCGGTCGAGGACGTTCGCAAGACGAAGCCCGACATTGTCGTCGCCGTCCTGCATTCGGGCTACGACGAGGCCTCCAGCTATGACACGGCCAGCTCGGGCGTGTCCAGCGAGAACGTCAGCGCGAGAGTGGCGCGCGAAGTGTCCGGCATCGACCTCATTGTGTACGGGCACTCGCATCGCGAGCAGCCTGGCCTAACGAGCGGCAGTACCTTGTTCATCCAGCCGCGCAATTGGGCGACCAGCGTGGCGGTGGCGACGCTTCGCGTGGCGCGAGGGCACGGCGTGGTGGCGCGTCGCGGCACCGTCGTCCAATCCGCCGGCCACGCCGAGGACTCGGCTGTTGTGGCGGTGACGCGCGCCGCGCATGACGCCACCGTGCGCTACGTCGCTCGGCCGATCGGCGAGACGCGTGTGACGTGGTCCAGCGATTCGGCGCGCGTGGCGGATACGCCGCTGATCGACTTCATCAACGAGACGCAGCGTCGCAAAGCCGGGGCGGATTTGTCAGCGACGGCCGCTTTCACACTGGCGAGCATCGACAGCGGACCGATCACAGTCGCCGAGATCGCGCGCCTGTATCCCTACGAAAACACGTTGCGTGCCATCCGCATAACGGGCGCACAGCTCAAGGCCTATCTCGAGCACAGCGCGCGCTACTACCGGCCGTTTGGGACGACACCGCTGATCGATTCGACAGTCCCCGGCTACAACTTCGACATGATATCCGGGGTCGAGTACGTGCTCGATCTCAGCAAACCGTTAGGCGCGCGTGTCACGTCCCTTGTGGCGCGCGGCCGGCCTGTGGCCGACACGGACAGCTTCACGCTCGCGCTCAACAACTACAGGCAGACGGGCGGCGGCGGCTACGCGATGCTGAGCGGCGCGCCGGTTGTGTATGATGCCAAGGAAGACATCCGTCAGCTCCTTATCGAGGAGGTGACAGCGCGGAGGACGCTGCGGCCGGAAGACTACTTCACACGCAACTGGCGTCTGGAGCCGTCCGCCGCCGTCAGGCAGGCAGCCGCCGAGCTGGCGCCGAGGCCGCGAGCAGCGGTCGCGCCGACGTCACGCAGCGACGCGCACCTAACGAATGGGCGTTGGCTGCGCATCATCACCACGAACGACTTTCACGGAGCGCTGGAACCGCGCACCGATTCGACAGGCGCCGTGCGCGGGGGCGCGGCATACCTCGCGACCGAAATCCATACCGCGCGGCGGGCATGTGTCGCGCCGCGCTGCGAGAGCATATGGCTCGACGGCGGCGACCTGTTCCAGGGGACGCCAGCCTCGAACCTCGCGTTCGGACGTCCGGTGATGACGATCTTCAACTCGCTGGGCCTTACGGCGGCTGCGTTAGGCAACCACGAATTCGACTGGGGACTCGACACATTGCGCGCGCACATGCGCGAGACTCGTTACGCCATACTTGGCGCGAATGTCCGCGATGCCAGTGGCCAGGACATATCATGGATTCGTGACGACACGCTGGTGACGCTCGGAAGTCTCAAGGTCGGCGTGATCGGTGCCGCGCTCGTCGAGACGCCGACTGTCACAAAAGTTGCCATCGTCAAGGACCTGCGTTTCGCCGACCCGGCTCCGATTATCGACTCGCATGCGCGCGCGCTGCGAGCGCGCGGCGCCGATCGCGTTGTCGTCGTGGCGCACATCGGCGCATTCTGCCAGGACTCCCTGACGTCCTGTCGCGGTGGGATCGTCAATCTGGCCAATCGGCTGAGCGAGCGTGTCGACGCCATCGTGAGCGGTCATACGCACAGTCCGGTCCGCGCCGTGGTGCGCGGCATTCCGATCGTGCAGGCTCGATCGCGTGGCAGCGCGATCGGCATCATCGACCTCCCGTTAGGAGACACCACGACCGCTCCCGTAATCGAGCTGCGCGACGTGCGCGCCGACCTGGTGCCCGCGGACTCGAGCGTCGCGGCAGTTGTGCGCGAAGCGGCTGCCAAGGTGGCTGCGCGCATGGGCGTGCCCGTCGTCGAGATCGCCGAGAACATCAGCCAGGGGCTGCGCGGAACGTTAGGCAAGCTGATCGCCGATGCTCAACGCAGCGTGGGGCAAGGCGACGTCGCGATCATGAACAACGGCGGCATCCGCGCACCGTTGCGCCCAGGCATGGCGACGTACGGTTCGCTGTTCGAAGTGCATCCGTTCGACAACCGGCTCGTGCGTCTCACGGTAACCGGGAAAGAGTTGCGCGCCGAGCTGGAGCGGCAGATCGCGCAGCCGACGTTCAACCTGCATTTGAGCGGCGTGCGAGTGGCGTTCGACACGACGCGAGCGGCCGGCAGCCGAGTGGCGAGCCTGACGCGTGCAGATGGCACGCCAGTTCGCGACAGCGAGAGATATCGCGTTGTGCTCTCGGACTTTCTCGCCGACGGCGGCGACGGCGTGGAGCTCGCTCGGTCCGCGCTGCGCCGCGAGGACCTCGATATTCCCGATCTGGACGCGCTCATCCAATACGTCAAAACGCTGCCGTCGCCGATTCGCGCGCCGCGCGACGAGCGCGTGGCATTCGTAGCGCCGTGAGCGAGGGCGCGACGATCCGGGTGTACATCAATGGCCGCGGCGTCGACGCACCGCCCGGCGGTCGCGCGCTCGACGCCGTGCGTGTGTGGGATGCGCAGGCCGCCGAGGAGATCGAGGGCGGCCGTCGCGCGCTTGCCGATAGCCGCGGCCTGCCCCTGGACCCGGCGACTCCAGTCTACAGCGGCCTGATCATGCGCATCACATCGAATCGGGCAGACCGCAACGTGGCAGGCGCCTAACGAAATGCCGATCGCGACGGATACGTCCTTTCTCAGGCGCATACCGAAAGCAGAGCTGCACTGCCACCTCGACGGCTCGATCCGGCCGGCGACGCTGGCCGAGCTGGCGCGAGAGCAGGGCATCGCGTTGCCGGACTACGATCCCGATGCTGTACGCGCGCACATGCGCGTGGACAACGCGCACAACCTCGAGGAGTATCTGCTGCGCTTCGAGGTGACGCTCGCCGCGCTGCAGTCGAGCGAGGCACTGGAGCGCGCGGCGTACGAGCTCGCGGAAGACGCACACAAGGACGGAGTGCAATATCTCGAGGTTCGCTTCGCTCCACTGCTCAACGTCCGCAACGGGCTCACGTTAGGTGAAGCCATCGAGGCGCCGCTGCGTGGCCTGGAACGCGCACAACGCGAGTACGGTATCGTGTCGCGCATCATCGTGTGCGCCCTGCGCACCCTCGCGCCGGACGTCTCCATGCAGATGGCGCGTTTGGCGGCTGAATTTCGCACGCACGGCGTCGTCGGTTTCGATCTCGCGGGCCCGGAACGCGGTCACCCTGCCGCCGATCACGAGGCCGCATTCGAGCACGCCATCGCGCACGGCATCGCCTGCACGTGCCACGCGGGAGAAGGCTGGGGCCCCGATTCCGTAAAGCAGGCCGTGCATGACTGCGGCGCCAAGCGCCTGGGCCACGCCACGCGCCTGATCGAAGACGCGGCGTTGATGGAGGAGGTGGGACGCCGTGGCGTCGCGCTGGAGATCTGCCTAACTAGCAACTTGCAGACGCACGCAGCCGAATCGTATGCGGCGCATCCGCTGCGCCGCTATTTCGATCTCGGGCTCGCCGTCGTGTTGAATACGGACAACCGGCTCATGAGCGACGTGACGTTGGTTGACGAATACAAGCACGCGGCCGCACACCTCGAATTCACTGCGGAAGAGCTTTGTCGCGTCGCCCTCACCGGGTTCGAGCACGCGTTCGTGGAGCCTAACGAAAAGGCGACGCTCATCGCGCGCGCCAAGAAATCCATCGCCGAGCTGGGAGTGTCGCTCACGTGACGACGAGCGGACTGCATGCCGCCGAAGTGGTGCGCCAACGCCTGCGCGCGACGCAAGCGCCG
>DATBKN010000245.1:0-9551 GCA_036555845.1 Gemmatimonadaceae bacterium
GGGTGAGGCCGCACGCTATCTCGCCGATGCATTCGATGATATGTGGCTTCGTGCGGGCGTGCGTTTCAGGCGCGTGCGACGCACACATCGGCATGTGGTTCGCGCGGCGCGCGGCGCACACATGGATTCCTCAGCCAATCCGCCGGTGCTCGTTGGCGTCGTTGAGGGTGTCCCGCTGCGGTTGCGCGTGTCGCGCGCGCTGCAGCTGCAGGCCTTGGCCGCTGAGCGGACGATCTGGATCGCGAGCGCCTACTTCATGCCGTCGTGGAGCGAGATGGAAGCGCTTGCCGGCGCTGCGCGCGACGGCGTGGACGTGCGCGTGCTCGTGCCGAGCCGCTACGATCATCCCTGGCTGCGCGGGTTTACGACGCGTTTCTACCGTCGCTTGCTGCGCAACGGCGTCAAACTCTGGGAGTGGGACGGTGAAATGATGCACGCCAAGACCAGCGTGATCGATTCGCGCTGGGTGCGCATCGGATCGACTGATTTCAACCCGTTAGGCGTCGCGATCAATTACGAGATCGACGTGCTGATCGAAGATGCGGCAATCGCTCGAGAGGCAGAGGCGATGTTCCTCGACGACCTCACGCAGTCCAAGCAAATCACGATGGAGAAGGTGCCGCGCTAGCGTTAGGACGCGGGGAGGCCGATACGCTTGATCCACTCCGAGCGCAGCCTCTCGAGCGGTCGGCCCGCCAACTCAGCGACGCGTCTTTCCCACGTGCCCTCTTTGAGCGCGGGGAAGAGCGCGACCACATTCGCGACACCCATCTGCTCCACGAGATACTTGGTGAGCGATTGGCTGCACGCATAGAAGATCGGCGCGACTTGCGGCCGATCTGTCGTCATCAGCGCGGCGAGAGGCGCAGTGCGGCCGACGGCGGCGAGCACCTCAACGCCACGCGGGCTGCTTTGGATTCGTGCCGCGCAGGTGCTGTCGACCCGCGTTAGGCCGCCGATGCTGAACACGTCGCCCTCGTGCAATCCTTTTTCAGCCGCGACAGTCTGCGACAGAACGTCCGGCAGGCCTTCGAGAAGCCAGAGCGGCATGCGTCGTTCAGCCGCCGCTCCCTCCTGTGCATTGGCGTACTCCTCGGCCCAGAACGGCGGCGCTGGAACGAGCAGCTCGTGCAGCGCTTCATGCAGGAACGGCGCACGACCGGCACGCACGACTGCCATGGAGATGAAGACCGCGCCTGCACCGCTTCCATGCGAGATGAAGCGTCCCGGCGCCAGGTAGAAGACGACCGGGCGGTTCTGGATGCGCTGCCACGGGAGCGGCGCTTTCATGAGCTCGCGCAACGCCCCGACCCCGATGTCGAGCGAGTCGACACGAGCACGCAACTCGCTGTCGGAGACTGAGTCGTTAGGCGCCCAGACCACGACGTGACGGCCGCTCAGCGAGCGACCGTTCGCGCGCAACCATTGGACGCGACTCGAATCTTCAGCCCATGGGTTGATCGGCTGCGGTGCGGTCGACTGAGCGCTGGCGGATGCGCTTCCAATGGCGATGGCGCACGGCGCCAGAATCCTTCGAATGACCAGCGACATCGGCAAGATCAAAAGCTCAACGCGAAAGACACGGAGGAAAGAAGGACGACGCAGCGCAACTACACAATGCTTCTAACCCCTACGCAGCGCGACCATTGGATCGATTCCGGCTGCTCGGCGCGCCGGGATCCAGCTGGCCAAGAGCGCCGCGGCCGCGAGGATGACGGCCATCCCGACATACGTCCACGGGTCGGTCGTGGTCACCTCGAAGAGCAGCGAACGCATCACGCGGGTCGCGCCTAACGCCGCAACGAAACCGATCAGCACGCCTGTCGCCGCGAGCAGTGCGCCGTCGCGAATGACCAGGCGCAGCACGCGGCTGCGGCCGGCGCCGAGTGCCATGCGAATGCCGATCTCGCCGGTGCGCTGCGCCACCGCGAACGACATCACGCCGTATATGCCCATCACTGCCAGCGACAGCGCAACCGCGGCGAAGAATCCAAGCAGAACCGCGCTGAAACGAGTTTGCGCGCTCGCCGTAGCAACGCGTTCGTGCATGGCGCGGATGTCATAAAGCGGGTTGCGCGGCGCGAACTCGCGGATCGCGGCACGAACGCTCGACGCGGCGGCCCACGGATCACCTGCCGTGCGCACGAAGATCATCATGCGCGGGACACGCGCCTGGCCGTATGAGATGTAGACGTCGGGCCGCGCCGTCGAATCGATGGTCCCGAAGCGCACGTCGCCAACGATTCCGATCACCTCGGCGCCAGTATGAAAGCCGCCTTGATAGACAGCGACCTTCTTGCCGATGGGATCTTCACCGCGGAAGTACGCGCGCGCCGCGGCCTCGTTGATCAACACGACCTTCGGTGTGCCTAACCGGTCGGTCTCACTGAACAGACGTCCGCGCTCGAGCGGCACTCGCATCGTGCCGAACCAACTCGGCGAGACCCAGTGCACGCCGACCATGGCGTTGCCTGACGATGTTTGCGGACGATCGGCGAACGTCATGATCGTCCCGTTGCAGCCGTTGTTGAGCGGTGGGCAGTCTGCGAGTGCGACCTGCTGAACACCGGGAACCGCGGCGATCCTGCTTTGCAGCTGCTCGTAGAACCCGGGCATCGAGTCTGGCGCGACGTCACCCGCCGGAACCGACAGCCGCAATGTGAGCATGTTGCTGCTGTCGAAGCCTGGATCCACGCTGAGCAGATTGCCGAGGCTACGGATCATGAGCCCGGATCCAGCGAGCAGAACCAAAGCAAGCGCAACTTCCGCCACGACGAGCCAGCGGCGACTCGCACCAACGCGGCGTCCGCCTCTGGCGGCATTGCTCCCCTCTTTCAGATCGCTCGTTAGGTCGGCGCGCGTTGCTCGTACAGCGGGCAAGAGCCCGAATAACAGTCCGACCACGACGGTGACGGCGAACGCGAAGACGAGCGCGCGAGCGTCAAGGCGGATGCTGTCGAAGCCGACGGCACCGATACCGCCGTCCAGACCTTGCACTTGCAGCGTTTCCTGCGGGTTGATCGTGCTCAGCAGCCGGGCGCCAAACATGGCGACGGTGAGGCCGACGGCGCCGCCTAGCGCAGCGAGGACAACACTCTCGGTTACGAGCATCCTAACGAGTCGAGTGCGACCCGCACCGATCGCGAGCCGCACGGCAATCTCCTGTCTCCGTGCAACGGCGCGCGCCACGAGCAGATTCGCCAGATTCACACATGCGATCAGCAGTACGAGGCCGACGGCGCCGAAAAGCACGAGCAGCGAGCGCTTGAGGCCTGACGCGACACGAATGGAGTCGAGTGGCCGAGCTTCAGCCGTCCATTTCTCGGGTACCTTGCTGGTCGTCAGCGTCCCCTGCTGCATCGGGAACGCCTCGTAAATCCTGGGCCCAAGAAGCCTGGCTTCGGCCGCTGCCTGCGCGGGTGCTATGCCGTCCTTCAATCGCCCGATCATCGAGAACTCGAGCGACCACGCTTCGTTGAGCGCGTCCGGCTCACGTGCGGTGAGGTTCACCAGCGCCTCGGCTCGGCCGGACAACCCGCGAAAGCCAGGCGGCAGCACAGCGATGATTTCCCAGGGCTGATTGTTCAGGCTCAGCGTCTTGCCGACGACATCAGGATCGGCGTTGAACTGGCGCTGCCAGAGCGCGTCGCTGATAAGCGCGAGTTTACGCGCACCGGGACCGTTGTCCAGCTCGGGCGGAAAGTCCGCGCCTAACGCGAGACGCACGCCGAGCGTCTTCAGGTACTCGGTCGTCACTTCCTCTACGGAAACGCGCTCGGGCTCCGTCCCAGTGATCGTCGTTGGCGTCTCGCGGTGCAGCGCGAGCGTCGCATAGCTCTTTTGCGCGTCGCGGAAGACGAGATACTTGGGGCGCGACCATTCCGTCGGCCCCTCGTCGGTCGCGACCTGCACGATGTCCATCAAGCGACCCGGGTCGCGGAACGGCAACGATCGCAGTAGCAGCGCGTCGACGGCGGAATAGATGGCCGTGTTGGCGCCGATGCCGATCGCAAGCGTGAGCACGGCCACGGTGGTGAAACCTGGCCGGCGCAGCAGCCCACGCACCGCATAACGAGCGTCGCCTAGTAGATCGAGGAATCTGTCGCGCACGTTGAGTCTCCGTTCCTTGCGTTCAGCAGAAGCGCCCAGTCTCCGCTCGGCGTCGGCGAGACTGCCACCGAGGCGTCGCAATGCTTCCTCTCGCGCCGCTTCACTGGACATGCCCCGCGCCGTCAAGTGCGCGATGCGAGCATCCAGGTGGTATTGCAGCTCTTCGCGGATCTCGTTGCGCGCCGTGCGCTTGGATCCGCCGAACTGAAAGAGTCTCCGCGAGCTCATCGCCGACTAGCCTGACGTTGAGAGTATTTCAGTCAGAGCGCGCGCATAACGAGCGAGGTTCGCGCCTTCGGCGCGCAGGTGCGTGCGGCCTGCCGGACGGATCTTGTAGTAACGCGCGCGGCGATTGTTGTCGGTGAGTCGCCACTCGGAGGCGATGAGCCCGCGCTCCTCCATGCGATGCAGCGCGTAGTACAGCGCGCCGTCATCCACGTCGAACGATCCGCTGGATTTGTTCTCGAGCCAGGATGCGATCTCGAAGCCGTGCATCGGCGCCCACGCCAGCGCTTTGAGCACGAGGACATCGAGCGTCCCTTTCAGAAGTGGCAGCGATTCAGTCATTGAGTATTAGCCCCAGTGCTTCTACTGAGACACTGGGGGGAGCGGAAGGGTTGCCACGGCTCATCGCTCAAGAATCGGAACAGCATTTACATCGAGGACACCGAGGCCCCAACTGCCCGCCCGAGGACGCAAAGAACAGCAACTGCTCTTGTTAACAGCGTTGCTGTCCTCGGTGTTCTCTGGTGGCCAGGGTCGGGTGCCTCTGTGCTCTCTTTGTAAAAGCTCCTTCGAGGTCAATCAAGCAATCCGGCGCGAGGCGAGCACCGTAGCATCGGTGTCTGTCGATCAAACCCCATGCGCCTCATCATCACTTTCGTTGTAGCGGTTGCCTTGAATCAGGGAGCTTTGGCAACGCGCGAACCCGCTCGAGTCGACCTCAAGACGTTCCAGTTCACGCCTGACACGTTGCGCGTACGTGTTGGGACGACAGTTCGCTGGACGAACCAGGACGACATCGAACACACCGTCACCGGCGGTTCGCCGTCAGAGCGCGATGCCGCGTTCAACGCGACGCTGGCCAAGAAAGGCGCGACCGCGGAACGCACGTTCGATCGCGCAGGCACGTTCACGTACTTCTGCGACCGCCATCAATTCATGCGCGGGACAATCACCGTCACTCGTTAGGGAGCAATCACACAATGCAACGAATTATCCGTAGCGTGGCCATCGGCGCGCTCTTCGCCGCTACCACGCTCAATGCACAGAGCATGCATGCCTCGAACCCAGCGTCCACGATGACAGTGGCCGCGCTCAAGGCGAAGCTCAACACACTATTATCGGAGCACGTCTATCTCGCCGCAGCCGCCACGGGCGCAGCGTTAGGCGGGCGTCAGGCGGAGTTCCAGGCCGCTGCCTCTGCGCTCGACAACAATTCCGTCGACGTGTCAAAGGCCATTGGTACGGTTTATGGCAGCGGCGCCGAGCAGGCGTTCCTCGCTCTCTGGCGCAAACACATCGGCTTTGTCGTCGACTACACGACCGGAATCGCCGGCAAGGACAAGATGAAGGCTGACAAGGCCGTGAACGATCTCGTGCAGTACACGCAGGACTTCGGCGCTTTCCTCTCGTCGGCGAATCCGAATCTGCCGAAGAGCGTCGTCGCCGATCTCGTGAAGGGCCATGTGTTGACGCTCAAATCGGTCATCGACGCGCAGCAGATGGGCGATCAGCAGAAGACGTACTGGGCGCTGCGTGATGCGGCGATGCACATGCAGATGATCGCGGATCCGTTGGCCGATGCGATCGCGAAACAGTTCCCTGGCAAGTTCGCTAACTAGGTAGGCGCGCAGGGCCGAAAGCGCGAACGCAGATGACGCAGACACGGGCGCAGAAAAACGCAGATTTGGTGTTCAGTTCACTAGTCGCTGTATCTGCGTGGTCTGCGTTGATAGTCTGCGTCCATCTGCGTTCCCGCTTGTCGACTCGTTGCAGCGAAGACTCAACCACCGAGTTTGATCGAGAGACCAGCGTAAATCGCGAAGCTTCCGTTCTTTGCCGACTCGCGTACCGACCCGAGCTCGAAGTCAGCGACATTCGAAACACCGAACGCGTAGCGCAGACCGCCGGTCAGCACGAGCGGACCGAAGCCGAAGTCCAATCCGCCGCCGACTGCCCCGCCGACATCCACTGTTTTGGTGCTCACGCCGGGAATGTCGTTACAATCACCCGAAAACCCTTCGACTTTGCAGTCGATCTTGAAACCGAGATAAGGTCCGGCGTAAACGTGCGGATTGATGTTGCTGCTTCCACCGAGGTTGATCCGCAATTCCAGAGGCACTTCCACATAGTCGAGCTGAACGCCGTCTGCATTGCTCGTCGAGCCTTTGGCCCCCTTGCTCACGAAGAGCAGTCCGGTCTGCAGACCGAGTGCGCTCCTGGAAGCGAGTGTGATCCCGCCGATAAGTCCGGTGCGGCTATCGAGACCATCAACGCCGCGCAGCGTGGAGAATGTTGCGCCAATGATACCGCCGAACTGCGTTTGAGCGTGCGCGCTCAGTGATGGCACGAGTACAGCTGTCGCACAGAGCGACAATCGAAACAACCTACGAGAAATCCGCACGACATGCCCTCCTGTAGAGGCTGACCGTGAACGCTCGGTGCGTTAGGCAACCAAAGGCCGAGCGACCACAGCCGGTCAAGAACAGGGGTATACTGGCAATTCTCTTGCCCGGTTCCGTCGCTGCGTGCGCCGTGCTGTAGCGCGCTCTACCGAAAGAGCTGGACGCAATGTTGCAGACGGAAGTACACGGCTTCGACTCCTCGAGAGGACACAGTCAATGAAAACCGAACAGGACCTCGTGGTGCGCGTGGAGCGTCATTTCAACGCGTCCGCAGAACGTGTGTTCGACGCATTCCTGGATCCGGAGCGAGCGAAGCGCTTCATGTTCGTAATGGGCGAACCGCTCGTTCGCTCGGAGATCGATCCGATCGTCGGAGGCAAGTATACGTTCGTCGACCGGCGCGACGGCGAAGATGTCGCCCATACTGGCGAGTTCCTCGATATCACACGCCCGCAACGATTGATCTTCACTCTGTCCGTGCCGAAATACAGTCAAGACAAGGAAGAGGTGCGCATCGTCATCGAGCCCGAGGACCACGGCTCCAGCCTAACGCTGACGCATGAAACTCGTGGCGATGACGGGACGCGGCATCTTGTCGAGCAAGGGTGGAATGGGGTCCTTGACCGGCTGGCGAAGGCCATCGGCGAAGGCCGGTCGTAACGGCCAGCACGGCGACTTGAAACAGGGAGCTTCGAGTGATGAGAACGCGAGTGTCGAGTCTCGAGGACACTTGGGGTGCCACTCCAGAGCTCCACGCCGCAAAACATGTGAGATGAGTGCGGGGAAGAGCCAGGTACTGGCACGCCATCCGACCTGAGTAGTCGGTACTCCGCAACTCGCTACCCACAGCTCCTTGTTGTTGATCGTGGCCCACCGCAGGTGGCGGCGTTAGGCAACTTACGCTAGCTCTTTGCAGTGAGTATCGAGTTCGCACTATCTTTGAACGCCGCATGCCTCGCCCCAGTGCTCCTGCTTGGGCGGCTGCATGAACTCGACGCCTCGGCTGCCTAGCTCTTCGTACGTCGTCTGTTTTATGCCGTGCTTTAGCAAACCATTATGACAGCGGCCGGCGAGACCATCGGCATCAAAAAGCGCGGTGCAGCTCGCGCTGCGAGTCCTGCATCGCCGAAGGCTTGTGAAGTCAAAGCAGCGGCATCAAACCGATACGCCGGAGCATGTCGTAGCACGGACGTGGGAGGGATCTAGGGGATAGGGGATAGGGGATAGGGGATAGGGGATAGGGGATAGGAACTGCGAGTTCGCTAATGAAAACACTGCCTAACGCAACCAGGGCGTACATAATCGCCGCGGCGGCCTTCGCGCTGGCTGCGTGCAGCGACTCGACGGCACCGGTAGCCAAAGCGGATTTCGTCGTCGAGGATATCGCGCGCTTCTGGGAAGCTGTCGATGCGGGCGCTGGCGCTGATGCCTTTCAATCGCGTTACCTCGCCCCAGCATCGGGCGCACTGAAACAGTTCATCGTATCGCGAAGCATCACGGGCTCGAGTTTGAGTCAGATGGTACGCGCGTATCCGCGCTACTTCGCGGCGATTCGTGCGAATACGCTCGCGTTGAACGCGAGCTCTCCAACGCTATCGATCGTCTCGGCGAACTACGAACGCATGCGGCAATTGTACGCCAGGGCAGTGACGCCGCGTGTGACGTTCGTGATCGGTCGCTTCAGCACCGGCGGAACGGTGACAAACGACGGAATCGTGGTCGGCACTGAGTTCTTCTCGTCCGACGCTGCGACGCCGCTCGATGAGTTGAATGCGTTTGCCCGCGCGAACGTAAAGCCGGCGACCGCGCTTCCAGCCATCATCGCGCACGAAAACGTGCACGTGCAACAAAGTCGCTTCGGCTTACTCCTGCGCAGCGCGCGGACGGTGCTCGAGTTTTCGGTGGTCGAGGGCAGCGCCGACTTTATCGGCGAGCTCGTCTCCGGCACTCAGATCAATCAGCACATTCACGCGTGGGCGCTGCCGAGGGAGGCGGCGGTATGGCAGGCTTTCAAGAGCGATATGAACAGTACGGACCTAACGCGCTGGCTTTACAATCAGCAAAACTCGACACCCGACTGGCCCGGCGATCTCGGTTATTTCGTCGGCTACCGAATCGCCAAGGCGTACTATGATCGCACGGCCGATAAAGCGGCGGCGATCAAGGGCATCATCGAAGTGAGGGATGCCACGGTGTTGCTGGAAGCGAGCGGTTATAACCCCCAGCCTTGAGCAACTACCGGGCACTGTCTTCGAGTCCCGCTATTTCACCGATCCATTCCAATCCGCTGACGGAATTCGGCAAAGCGTGGGTGAGCCACCAGCGCGGCTGCAGCCGGCATGCGCAGGTATGTTTGCGCGTTGCCGCTGAACCCTCTGATCTGGTTGTCAAGCCAGTAAAACGCAGCATCCCAGTCGTCGAGCGCGCTATACGCCAGCGCGAACGCCACGCCGAGGTTGGTGCGCTTGCGCGGAGTCGCTGTGAGTACGTTGAGCATCGCTCTCGCCTCAGCGCGCCTGCCAACGACCGCCAAGCCATACGCGAGATACGCCGAGTCCTGTACGCCGCCCAGCTGCGCCGCGCGCTGAAACTCTTCGAGCGCCGCGTTAGGCTCGCCTTGGGCAAGGAGCGTATGGCCAAGCCACGCGTGCGGATTGGACCAGAGCGGAGATAGCGCAATACCATTTCGCAGCTGGACTTCGGCGGAATCGTATTGCCGCGCGGCCAGGAACATGCGACCGAGGTTAGAGCGCACGGACGCGGCGAGTGGATCGCGATCCACCGCGTCGTGCAAGAGCGCGATCGCTTCGTCAA
>DATBKN010000246.1:0-3143 GCA_036555845.1 Gemmatimonadaceae bacterium
GCGAGACGCCGTTCTACGCCGAGTCGGGCGGACAGATCTCGGATCAAGGCGAGGTGGTGGGCGAGGGCTGGCGCGTCGACGTCGACGAAGTACGAAAGGTCGAAGGACGTATCGCGGCCGTGGGACGCCTAGCGGGCGACATCAAGTTTTCGCGCGCCACGGCGCGCGTCCCATCCGATCGGAGACGTGACACGGAGCGCAACCACACCGCAACGCACCTGCTGCACGCTGCCTTGCGCAATGTGTTAGGCGAGCACGTGCATCAGGCCGGATCGCTCGTGGCGCCGGATCGGCTGCGCTTCGACTTCACGCATCACGGTCCTTTGAAATCAGAAGCGCTCGACTCGATCGAAGCGCAAGTCAACCGTGGTATCTGGGAGGCGCGTGACGTTGCAACGCGCGAGCGTCCCTATCAGGAAGCAGTCAAGGCGGGTGCGATGGCGCTCTTCGGCGAGAAGTACGGCGACGTCGTGCGTGTTGTCACCGTGCCGGGGATTTCCGTCGAGCTGTGCGGTGGAACTCACGTGCGCAACACGAGCGAGATCGCGCTCTTCCGGATCCTCAGCGAAACCGGTGTGGCCGCGGGCGTGCGCCGTATCGAGGCGCTCACAGGCCCCAGAGCATTCGAGTTTATGCGCGAGCACGAGCGCACGCTGCAACAAGCCGCGGAGATGGTGAAGGGAACGCCGGAAACACTCGTCAAGCGCGTGCAAACGTTGCTCGATGAGCGTCGCGCGCTCGAGAAAAGACTGGAAACGCGCGCTGCCGGCGGGGAAGGCGGAGACGTCGTGCGCAAGCTCGTCGCGGGTGCGGAGCGACTGGACGGCATATCGCTCATTGCGGCGACAGTGCAAGCCGGCGACAAGCGCGCGCTCGAGGCGTTAGGCGACGCGCTGCGCGAGCAGCTGACGGGCGGCGTGGCGGCGCTCGGCGCGACGTTCGAAGACGGGAAGACAGCACTACTCGTTGTCGTATCTGACGATGCCCGCGGGCGCGGACTTCGCGCCGACGCGCTCATCAAAGATGTCGCAGCGGCCGCAGGCGGGCGCGGCGGTGGAAAGCCGCACATGGCGCAGGCTGGCATTCCGGATCCCAATCAGCTCCCGCGCGCATACGCGGCGTTAGGTGACTCGGTGCGGCAGCAATTGGCCGGACGCGCGTGAGCCTATCCGATGCGCAGGATGCCGACGCGATTCCAGCGGCGCTTCGCACTCGCATGGACGAGCTGCTGAGTGCCCACGCGGCTGGTCTCTCCAAGGGCCCGGACGAACTGCAGCTTGACGCCGCGATCCAGGCGCTCTCGGCGCTCGTCGCAAAGGATCCGTCTCAGCACACTGCGCTGGAGTTGCTCGCGATCGATGCTCTCGCGACGGGAGCCTTCGTGAGCGTGGAGGATCCGGCACGGCTCGAAACGCTGGCCAATCGCGCGTGCGCTGAATTGATGGCGTTAGGCAGCGACGGCGCGTGATCGACATTCACACGCATCTGCTGCCGGGCGTCGACGACGGCTCCCAGTCCTTCGAGACGTCCGCCAGTGTTCTGGCGCGTTTCGCGCTCGAAGGGGTCCGCACGGTCGTCTGCACACCGCACCTCGACGCTTCCCGAGCGGCCGAGGCGCCCGTGGCGTATTACGGCGAGCTTCTGGCCGCGCTGCGCGGCCACCTGCCGAACAACGGCGCGCTGCGCTTGTTGCCCGGCTGGGAGATCAAGCTCGACCGCCCAGGCTGCGACCTGACGCATCCGGATCTTTCGTTAGGTGGCTCCCGCGCGGTGCTCGTCGAGTTCCCTTACGGACCACTGCCCGCCGGCGCCAATGCCGAGATTGCTCGGCTCTGTGCCAGCGGCATCGTCCCCGTCGTGGCACATCCGGACCGATATCACGAGTGCAACACTTCGCACGTCCGCGCCTGGCGCGCGGCCGGCGCAGTCATCCAAACCGACGGGCGCATGCTGCTCGGTGGGGGACCGCACGCCGATTTCGCTCACGCGCTGGTCGAAGAAGGGCTCGTTGACTGCCTGGCGAGCGATAATCACGGCGACCTGCGTTCTGTCGCGACAGTGCGTGCCTGGTTGACCGAGCTTGGCTCGGGCGAAGCCGCCGAGCTGCTCACCTCGGAGAACCCACGCCGACTGCTGGCTAACGAGCGGCCGCTCCCCGTGCCGTCGATCACGATCCAGCGCGGTTTGTTGCGCCGGCTTCGGGACCTCATGTTTCCGTCCACCTGAACGCCGCGGGTTTCGTGAGCGCTACTTCGCCTGACGATTACGGACGTGCTGCTGCCTCGCGACTGCGCGAGCTGTCAGCGCTCGCGACGTCGGTCGCTGACGCGTTGTCTGGAGAGATCGCGCGCGCGGCAGTGCTGGTGCGCGATACGCTCGCGTCAGGCGGAACGCTCTTCTTTTGCGGCAACGGAGGCAGCGCGGCAGACGCGCAGCACCTCGCGACAGAATACGTGGTCCGCTACATGCGCCAGCGTCGCGCGCTTCCCGCGATCGCCCTCACGACGGACTCGTCGCTCCTGACTGCCGCTGCCAATGACCTCGGCTTCGAGTACGTCTTCGGACGTCAGATCGAAGCGCTCGTCAAGCGCGGTGATTTGCTGGTGATTCATTCGACGAGCGGGAACTCGCCTAACGTGATTCATGCCGCACGCGCCGCCCGCAACAAGGGCGCTCGGGTGCTGGCCCTGAGTGCCGGAGACGGCGGCGCGCTCAAAGCGGCCGCTGACCTCACGATTCTCGTCCCGACGAGCCGAACCGATCGCGCGCAGGAGATCCATCTCTGCATCCAGCACGCGATCTGTGAGCTCGTGGAAGATTGGGCCGCCAAATGATCGATTTGACCGGCAAGCGCGCGCTCGTGACTGGCGGCTCACGGGGAATCGGCGCTGCGACGGCGCTCTTGTTGGCGCAGGCCGGCGCGGACGTTTGCATCGGATACAGGAAGCGCAAGGAGGCCGCGAACGCCGTCGTTAGGCGGATTCAGGCGTTAGGTCGCCGCGCTTCCGCCGTTGCAGGTGATCTCGCACAGCGCGCGGACTGTGACCACCTGATCCAGAGCGCCACGCAAGACATGGGTGGTCTCGACATCTTCGTCGGCAACGCGGGGACCTGGCCCAGCGAGCCCGTCGCTGTGGACGCGC
>DATBKN010000247.1:0-14237 GCA_036555845.1 Gemmatimonadaceae bacterium
GTCGTGGCCAAGCAGGAGGCCGACGCGTTTCCGATCATCTTCATGAGCCTCTCGTCGGACCACTACAATCTCATGGAGTTGTCCGACATTGCCGATCGCCAGATCAAGCCGAGGCTGCAAACGATTGCGGGTGTGTCGGCCGCGCCCATCTATGGAGAGCGGCGCTTTTCAATGCGCGTCTGGCTCTCTCCGCGCGAACTGGCGGCGCGGCGCCTAACGGCTCAGGACATCGCGGGGGCGATCCAGTCCCGAAGCGTCGAGATTCCGGCCGGGCGCATCGAGTCGACGCGCCGCGAGTTCTCGGTGCGCTACCTCGGCGAGATGAAGACGCCGGGCGAGTTCGCGGATCTCACGGTGGCGAGCGGACCGAACGAGCTGGTGAAGCTCGGCGACGTCGCGCGCGTCGAGGCGGGGCCAGAAAACGATCGTTCGGTGACGCGCCATGATGGAAAAGACGCGGTGTTCATCGGTGTCTTGCGCCAGTCCAAGGCGAACGTGCTCGAGGTCTCCGACGGAGTTCACAAAGAACTGCCAGGTATCATCGCGACTCTCCCGCCGGGCGTGAAACTCGATCTCGCGTTCGACGCCACGGTGTTCGTGCAGCGCTCCATCAGCGAGGCAAAGGAAACGCTCCTCATAACGGCTGTCCTGGTCATCGTCATCATTTTCGTTTTCCTCCGCACGCTGCGCGCCACGATCATCCCGGCGCTCGCGATCCCGGTCTCGATTATCGCGACGTTCGCGATGCTTGCGGCGTTAGGCTATTCCGTCAACACGTTCACACTGCTCGGCTTGATCCTGGCCATCGGCATCGTTGTCGACGACGCGATCATCGTGCTCGAGAATGCATACAGGCATCAGGAGGAGCTGCACAAAGACCCCGAGACTGCCGCGATCGACGGGACGCGCGAGATCACGACAGCGGTGATCGCGACGACGATCGCGCTACTCGCTGTGTTCTCACCGCTGCTCTTTCTCACGGGGGCAACCGGACGGCTATTCAATGAGTTCGGCGTGGCCGTCGGCGGGGCTGTGCTCGTGTCGGGCATCGTGGCGTTGACCCTGACCCCGATGCTCTCGGCGAAGATTCTGCGAGTTTCTCCGCGTGAATCGCGCTTTTCGCATGCGGTTGGTTCCTTCCTCGACGGGATCACGGCGCGCTATGGCCGCACGCTCGATTTTGCGGTGCGGCGTCCCGCCACGGTGATCGCAGGCGGCATTCTGCTCACGTTGTCGGCGGTCGGCTTGTTCAAGGTGCTCAAACGTGAGTTCGTTCCGCCTGACGATCGCGGCTTCTTCTTCACGTTCGTCGTCGCGCCGGAAGGAGCGTCGCTGCAGTACACAGACGATTACCTGCGACAGATCGAAGCGATCGCGCTTCGGACGAAGGACATCAAATCGACCTTCGCTGTCATCGGCTTCGGCGGCGGCGCGGTCAACTCGGGGATGTTCGGAGCCATCCTCACAGACTTCGACGAGCGCAAACGCTCGGCGCAAGACGTCATCAGCGAGATACAACCGCAGTTCTTCTTTGGAGTACCGGGCGTCTTTGCCTTCGCCACAAACCCGCCCGCATTCGGTGGCTTCGCGCCGCCCGTCCAGTTCGTCGTTCGGAATCCGGATTTCGACGCGCTGGTGCAAGGCATGGACGCGTTTGTCGCTCGCGCGAGACAGATCAAAGGGCTCATCAACGTGGACACCGACCTGCGCGTGACAAAGCCCGAGTTGGTCGTGAGCCTCGACCGCGACCGCGCCGAGGATCTTGGCGTTCCGGCGCGCGACATTGCGACGACGCTGCAAACGCTGTTAGGCGGACGTGACGTGAGCCGCTTCACGTCTGAGAACAAGCTCTATGACGTGATCCTGCGGCTCGATCCGCAAGAGCGGGCGACGCCGTCCGACATCACTGGTTTGCAGGTTCGTGGAAAGAACGGCGCGCTCGTTCCGCTGGATGCAGTGACCAAAGTCGAAGAGCGCAGCGGCCCTCGGCAGCTCAACCACCACAATCGCGTGCGCTCGTTCACGCTATCGGGGAGCATGGCGCCTGGGTTCACACTGGGCCAGGCGCTCGATTCGCTCAACGCGGCTGCGCGCGAGACGCTGCCGCCGGGTAGCACGCTCGATCTCGCGGGCCAGTCGCGCGAATTCCGAGACAGTGGCGGCACGTTGTACTTCGCCTTCGTGCTGGCCCTCGTCTTCGTCTTCATGGTGCTCGCCGCGCAGTTCGAGTCGCTGCTGCATCCGTTCACGGTGCTGCTGGCGGTGCCGCTCGCCGTGACCGGCGCGTTAGGCGCTCTCTGGCTCGCCGGGTCGACGCTCAACGTCTACAGCCAGGTCGGCATGATCTTGCTGATCGGACTCGTCTCGAAGAACTCCATCCTGTTGGTGACATACGCCAACGATCTGCGCGCCAAGGGTCGTGACGCCATCGCTGCAATGCGTGAGGCGGGTCGTATCAGGCTGCGGCCGATTCTCATGACATCGGTTGCCGCCGTCTTTGGTGCCCTGCCGATCGCGCTCGGCATCGGCGCGGGAGCGGGCAGCCGTCGCCCGTTAGGCTATGCCATTATCGGCGGCCTGGTCGTATCCACGCTCCTGACGCTTTATCTGGTGCCTGCGGTGTTCGTCGTGTTCGAACGTACGCGTAGGCAGAAGCCGGCGGCGCAACCGAGCGACGGTCGCTCAGCGCCGCATGAGTATCAACCGGTCGCGACTCAAGCGACCGCACCTGTGGAGGCGTTGTGAGGCTGCGTACCATTACGATACATGCCGCGCTGTCTGTTGTCGGCATTGCTCCTGTAGTCGCGTTAGGTCAGACGCAAGCAGGTAGTGCGCCGGTTGTGACGCTCACCGAAGCGCGCCGTCGTGCTGCCATTGTCGACCCTGATGCCGTTTCCGCACGCAACAGAGTGTACACGGCGTCCTGGGAGCGACGCACGGCATTTGCGAATCTTGTCACGCCGCGTCTGCGGGGCGGTGTGAACTACACGCACTTCTCGCAACCGTTTTTCAACTTCGGCACAGCGACCATTAGTCCCAACGCGGCTTCTGCCACGCTCGAGGCCAGCTATGTGTTGCTGGGCGCAGGCAAGCTCGGCACGTTAGGCAGCTCTCGCGCGTCGCTGGCAAGCGCCGAAGCCAACGAAGATGCCGCGACGTATAGAACAGCGCTGGCAACGGATGCGGCGTACTTCTCGGTGCTCGCGGATCGCGAACTGGCGCGTGTGGCGAGCGATCGGCTGAAGCGCGCCGAGGAGCAGTTCGGCATCGCGCGCGTGCGCGTTCTCGCCGGCGAGGCCATTTCCTCTGATTCGCTGCAATTGTTGCTGGAAGTAAATCGAGCGCGGCTCGCCATTCTCAGCCGTGACTCTGCGCTCGTCACCTCGCGCTTGCGTCTCGGGAGTCAAATCGGACTTTCAGGGCCAGCTGACGCAGCACCGATGGATACCGTGCTCCCGCCACAACTCCCAATGAGTCTGGACCAGGCCGCGGCTGAAGTGCGGCTGCGTGGACCGGACGTCGAAGCCGCGAGGGCTGACGAGCGGCGGGCGGATGCAGTCATCGGGGCCGAGCGCGAGAAGTACCTGCCAGAAATTTCGTTAGGTGCGATGACGGGTGCGTACGACAAGGAGCTCTTCCCGTCGGCGTTGCGTCGTTCGCAGCTCACGGTGACTGTGTCATTGCCGTTCTGGGATGGCGGTCAACGCGAGCTTTCAATCGCGCGCTTGCAGGCCGATCGCAATGTCGCTCGTGCCCGGCGTGAGGAACGCGAGCGCTCGGCGGCCGAGCTCATAGCACAGGCTTATCATGGATATGTCACGGCGCGCGCCGGGATCGAGTTAGCGTCCGTTGGCGTCGCCGTGTCGAGCGAAAACTATCGAGTGCAACGAGCGCGCTATCGCGAAGGGGCGAGCACGATCCTGGATCTGCTCGAGGCACAGGTCTCCTTGAGCGAGGCGGAAGCCACGCTGGTGCAGTCGCGGTTCGCGACGTGGCTCGCGTTGGCGCAGATCGAGTCGTTGTTAGGCCGACGCGTATTCGAAGACAGCCCCAAAGACTGATTACTGAGAAAACAAATGACAAGCAACAGATACGAGCCGGACATACGACAGAAGAACAGGCGCCCGTTCATCGTGGGCGCAGCCGTTGTCGTTGGCCTGGTACTGATCTTCTTCCTAACGAGAAGCGACGGCGGCGCGACGACGGCCAAAGGCGGTCCGCCGGGCAAGGGCGGTGGCGCTGCAGGCGGCCCAGGTGCGATGCCACCCATGCCCGTGGATGTCGATACCGCGCGGCGGCAAACCGTCGTCGACGCTGTGCGCGCGACCGGACGCATCGAGGCGGTGCAAGCGATCGAGCTGCGGCCGGACGAACAAGGGCGCATAACGGGACTTCTGTTTCAGGAAGGCCAGTACGTAGCTGCCGGCACTCCGCTTGTCCGCATCGACGACGCGATGCTCCGCGCACAGGCTGAGCGAGCCACCGCAGACCGCGACCTCGCGCGCCAACAGCTTGATCGTGTGCGACGTCTGCGGGACCAGAACGCCACATCGCCAGCCGATCTGGAGCGCGCAGAGGCTGCCGCGAGGAGTGGTGACGCGGCGCTGGCGATGCTGCAACTGCAAATCGAACGCTCGACAGTTCGTGCGCCGTTTGCGGGCGTCGTCGGGCAGCGCTTCGTCAGCATGGGCGATTACGTCACGACGGCCACGCGACTCCTCACGCTGCAAACGGTCGATCCACAGCGCGCCGTGATCGAAGTGCCGGAGCGTTACGCGGTGAGTCTCAAGCCAGGACAGGTCGTCGAGTTCACGGTCGCGGCGCAGCCGAATCGTGTCTTCCGCGCGCAGGTCGATTTCATCGATCCTGTCGTGCAAAACGAGAACCGCACCATCACGGTGAAGGCGCGCGCGCCTAACGGGAACCGGATGCTCAAGCCGGGGATGTTCATCGAGGCGCGTCTGGCGACTGCCACGCGATCGAACGCCATCGTCGTGCCTGAGGATGCCGTGCAGCCGTTGCGGACTGCGAACATCGTGTGGGCCGTCGCCGACGGAAAGGCGAGCCGGCGGGTTGTGCAGCTCGGCGTACGGTCGCAAGGGGTTGTCGAGATCGTGAGCGGTGTGCAGGCGGGCGAGCCGGTCGTCGTCGGTGGGCTGGAGCGAATGGCGGAGGGAATGCCGGTTGGCCCGCGGCCGCGAGGCGCGAAGCCAAAGGGCGACACGGCCGCCGCTGCGGCGGTTCCTGGTGCTCCGAAGCGCAGCTAGGTCGAAGGTCTTTTGGCTCTTGCCTAACGGGTAACAGCGTTCCGGAATAACCAGACCTTGGGTTGCCCAGACCTGCCCGCGGCCGTCGCGTCTCACCCGGGTATCCGTAAAGCATCGATTGTCGCCGCCTTGTTCACTGTCCCGGTGAGCGTCGCGCTCGCGAAATCATCCGCGAGGATGCTCTGCAATGGAGCCCGGTTGCCGTTCGCCGTCGCGTCGGACCATGCCTTGTCGAAGGCTTCGAGTGCCTTCTTGTCAGCGTCGCTGCACTGAGCGAGGGACGGCAACGGAGCGGCGGCGAGGGCGAGCAGGGAAGCGAGGAGCTGCTTGATGGTGCCGTGCAGTGAGTGCTGCTATGGGCTACTATGATCTACTCGCGAGCGAGACCGGGGCACGGGGTAAGCGCGAAAGACAAGCGGAGATAACGCCTAATGACCGAGGCATTCGTACCAGTACGCTGGGGCATCCTGAGCACGGCGAACATCGCCGTCAAGAAAGTGATTCCCGCTATGCAGCGGAGCGAGCTCACACGCGTTGTGGGAATCGCTTCGCGCGACTCGAGCAGAGCGCAGGAAGTCGCCGTGGCGTTAGGTGTCCCCCGCGCGTACGGCTCATACGACGATCTGCTCGCGGACGACGAGATCGAGGCCATCTACAACCCGCTGCCGAATCACCTGCACGTGCCGTGGTCGATCCGCGCCGCAGATGCTGGGAAGCACGTCCTGTGTGAGAAGCCGCTCGCACTCTCGGCGACGCAGGCCAACGAGCTGCTGGCCGCTTGTCGACGCACTGGAGTAACGATCGGTGAAGCGTTTATGGTGCGATCGCATCCGCAGTGGCTCAAGGTGCTGGAGCTCGTTCACAGCAATTCGATCGGCGAGTTGAAGCTCGTCACGGGCCACTTCAGTTACTTCAAGCGCGATCCGGAAGACATCCGCAGCCACGTCGAGTACGGCGGCGGCGCACTGATGGACATCGGTTGCTATCCGATCACCTTGTCGCGCTGGCTCTTCAACAGCGAGCCGGAGGAAGTCGTCGGGCTGATCGAGCGTGATCCGGAAATGCACGTCGACCGCCTAACGTCGGCAATGCTGCGGTTCCCGAACGGTCAGGCGACTTTCGCGTGCGGCGGGCAGCTCGTTCCATATCAACGGATGCAGGTGTTCGGGACCCGCGCGCGCATCGAGGTCGAAATACCGTTCAATGCGCCGCCAGATCGTCCGTGCCGCGTCTTTGTCGACAGTGGCCGAGATCTCTCGGGGAACGACGTCCAGACGATCGAGTTTCCCGTTGTCGATCAGTACACGATTCAAGGCGACCGCTTTTCCCAGGCGGTGCGTGGTTGGGGAAGTGTCCCGGTGGGACTCGACGATGCCGTCGCGAACATGGCGGTGATCGATGCGCTGTTCCAATCCGCGCAAACGAAGCGCTGGGAGAGGCCGGCGGATTTCGTCTAATCCGGTGCGCAAGGATCAAAAGCGGAACGCAGATGACGCGGAAATTTAACGCAGATGAACGCAGATAGAGCAACAGCTTGGTCTCCGCACCCAGCCGTAAATCGTGCGCGACGCACGTTGCCTAACGGTTAGTTAACTAAAGCAGTAATCCGCGTTAATCTGCGTCAGTTTCTGCGTTTATCAGCGTTCCCGCTTTTAGGCCGCTTGCGGCGACGACCGTTGAGCAGGAAGCGCCGCCGATGCGAGTCTCGGCGCAAGTAGATGGATCAGCAAAAGCGCTACGAGATACGCCACACCGCACACGGCAAATATTCGCGTGTAATCGCCCTGAGTCGCATCGAGTAAGCGACCAGTCGCCCGCTGCGCAATCATTCCAGCCATCGCACCAGCGAATCCACCAATTCCAACGACTGATCCAACGGCGCGCCGCGGAAACATGTCGCTCACCGTTGTGAAGAGGTTGCACGACCACCATTGGTGTGCAGCCGCAGCGACGCTCACCATCGCTACAGCGGCCCACATGCTCTTCACCGACGGCGCGAACATCGTCGGAACGATCACGAGCGCGGCGATGAGGAGTGCCGTTTTCCTCGCGCGATTCACGGTCCATCCGCGCTTGATCAACGCGCTCGACATCCACCCGCCACCGACGGATCCCACGTCAGCGAACACGTAGATCGCAACGAGCGGCGCGGCGAGACCAGAGAGCTTCACTCCCCAGTTCGCGTCGAGAAACTTGGGAAGCCAGAAGAGATAGAAGTACCAGACGGGGTCCGTCATTCCTTTGCCGACGACGAACGCCCACGTCTGCCGTTTGGTGAGCAGTGCGCGCCATGGAATCGATTCGACAGGTTCCGGCGGATCGCTGCGGATGTACGCGAGCTCTGTCGGCGTGACGCGCGCGTGGCGCTGAGGCTCGCGGTAGAGAAGCAGCCACGCGACGAGCCAGACAAAGCCGATCGCGCCCGTCACGACAAAGGCCCATCGCCAGCCCCATGACAGCGCGATCCACGGGACGATGAGCGGTGCGATGACGGCGCCGACGTTCGTGCCAGCGTTGACGATACCCATCGACAACGCGCGTTCCTTTTTTGGGAACCACTCAGCGAGACCTTTAACCGCACCTGGGAAATTGCCGCCCTCTCCAAGGCCGAGCGTGGCGCGTGCGACGGAGAAGCCGGCGACAGTGCGCGCCAGCGCGTGACTCATCGCCGCGACACTCCAGACGACGATCGCGAGCGAGAAGCCTTTGCGCACGCCGATCCAGTCGAATACGCGGCCCATGCCTAACAAGCCGACGCCGTAGGCGAGACTGAACCATGAGACGATGCCGCCGTAATCGGTCTCGCTCCATCGCAACTCTTGCTGCAGCGTTGGTGCGAGAATGCCGAGAACCTGCCTGTCGATATAGTTGATCGTCGTGGCGGCGAAGAGCAGCGCCACGATCGTCCAGCGATAGCCGACCCCCTGCCTAACGCTGAACTCTGCCACTCGCGTCGCCCAGCATGAGCGCTTCGACTTCGGCTACTGTCACGCGATTGAAGTCGCCGGGGATCGAGTGCTTGAGGCACGACGCGGCCGTCGCGAATTCGAGCGCGCGCTGGTCGTCCGTGAATGAACGAAGCCCGTAGATCAATCCGGCCGCGAACGCATCACCTGCGCCGACGCGATCGACGATGTCGTCGATCTGGTACGACTTGCTGCGAATGACTCCGGACCTCGTTGCGAGGATGGCGGACCAGCCGTTGCGATCCGCGCTGCGACTTTCGCGCAGTGTGATCGCCTGTCGCTGGAGGTTTGGGAATTCCTTCAGCACGCGCGCCGCGAGCGCGCCGTACTTCTCCTCGGCGAGTCTGCCGCTCGCAACATCGACACCGATTTCGATGCCAAGCGCTTTTTGGCAGTCTTCCTCGTTCGCGATCCCGATGTCTGCAAGCGCCACGAGTTTGCGCATCACGTCGGGCGCCGATTTTCCGTAACGCCAGAGGTTCTTGCGGTAGTTATAGTCGCAAGAAACCGTCAGGCCCTTCCCGCGCGCAGCGCCCGCCGCCGCGAGCGCAATCTCGGCAGCCTGCGCGCTGATTGCCGGTGTCACGCCGCTGATGTGGAGCCAGTCGCCACCGGCGAAGATATCGTCCCAGGCGAAATCGTTAGGGTGCGCCAGAGCGATGGCCGAACCGGCGCGATCGTACGTAACCTTGGAAGCGCGCTGATTCGCTCCATTCTCCAGGAAGTAGACGCCGAGCCTCTCACCTTGACGACGAACAAAGCTGGTATCGACACCGAAGCGCCGCAGCTCCGCGATGCAGGCGTCGCCGATGGCGTTGGCCGGAACTGCGGAAACGAAGCGAGCAGCGACGCCGAACTGCGCCAGCGAGACCGCCACGTTGGCTTCGGCGCCGCCGAACGTGGCTTCGAGCAGCGGACTCTGAAAAAGCCGCTCGTAGCCCGGGGATTTGAGCCGCAGCATGATCTCACCTAACGTGACGACGCGGGTCATGCGGTATTCCCGCGCGATGCGCGTGCGATGGCACTGGCGGCGCGCGATTCCTCGGTGATACGATCGAAGCGTTGCTGGGCGATCCATTCCGCCGGCGCCATCCAGGACCCACCGCAGGCGACAACCCGCTTGAAGGCCAGGTACGCGGCGAGGTTGCTTGCGTTCACGCCGCCAGTCGGGATGAAGTCGATATCGCTGTATGGGGCCGCGATCGCCTTGAGGTACGCCAGCCCCCCAATCGGCTCGGCGGGGAAGAACTTTACAACACTGAGGCCGCGGCTCAGCGCTGTTTCGATCTCTGTCGGTGTGCACACACCCGGATAGACCGGCATGTCGTGCGTTAGGCAGTAGTCCACGACGCGCAGGTTGATACCCGGCGACACCACGAATTTGGCGCCGGCGGCTCTGGCCCACGTCGCCTGCTCCGGCGTCAATACGGTCCCTGCGCCGACGAGCAGATCGGGGAACTCGCCCGTTATGCAGCGGAGCGCCTCTGCCGCCGTCGATGTGCGGAATGTGATCTCGGCGCAGGAGATCCCCCCGTCGTGCAAGGCGCGCGCGAGCGGGACTGCATTGGCCGGCTCATCGATGACGATGACCGGGATAATCCGAATGGCCGCCAGTGCCTGCGTGACGTCGCTCACGATCGGCGGCTTCCGTTGGGAATGGGGCCTAACGCCTCCCACAGACCCTGCAGGTACATCGCGCCGAGTGCGCGATCGTGCAGGCCGTAGCCTGGGCGTCCTTCTTCGCCCCAGATCATTCGGCCGTGATCGGGGCGCATGGGGCCCGTGTAGCCGACGTCGTGCAAGGCTCGCAAGACAGCGAGCATGTCGACGCTGCCGAATCGAGAGGGATGAGCCGTCTCGTGAAACTGGTGCGCTGCGGTGACGCGAACGTTGCGACAATGCGTGAAATGGATGCGCGAGCCGAGCCGGCGGATCATTGCCGGTAGGTCGTTGGCCGGCAAGGCACCTAACGAGCCTGTGCAGAACGTGACGCCGTTCGCGGGGCTGTCGACGAGGCCGAGCAGCCGCGCCAGAGCGGGGCCATCCGTGATGATGCGCGGCAGGCCGAAGATCGGCCACGGCGGGTCGTCGGGATGAATGGCCAGCTTCACGCCAGACGCAGCGGCAGCGGGTACCACGCGCTCCAGAAAGTAGGCGAGGTTTTCCCAGAGGCGCTCGGCGTCGACAGCACGATAGGCAGCGAGCAGGGCACCTAACGAAGCGCCGTCATAGGCGCCGGCCCACGCAGGGAGCGCCGTAATGCCGCCGGAAAGGTCGATGCGCGCGAGCGCGCTATCGTCGTAGGCCATCGTGATCGAGCCGTCGGGCATGCGCTGCGTCAACGCCGTACGCATCCAGTCGAAGACAGGCATGAAGTTGTAACAGAGCACCGGAATGCCCAGCTCACCCATGTGCTGCACGCTGCGGCAGTAATTCGCGATGTACCGATCGCGAGTCGGGCGCCCAAGCTTGATGTCGTCGTGAATGGGGATGCTTTCAACGACAGAGAAGCGAAAGCCTGCCTCATCGATTTGTTCAGCGAGCGACGCGAGCGCGTGCTTGGGCCACGCATCGCCGGCTGGGATTTCGAACAGCGCGGCGACGATTCCTTCGATGCCCGGGATTTGCCGGATGTTGGGTAGGGTCACAGTGTCCCGCGGCCCGAACCAGCGAAACGTCATGTACATCGCCGCTCAGTCCTGCTCGGAGAGTTGCCTAACGCTGCTGCTCTCGTTCAGTCGATACGCATCCTTGGCCAGATCGTAGGCCAACGCGCGCGCCATCGACCGTGCGTCGCTGTCGTCGATGATGTGCCGCGCGACTAACCCAGCCAGCCAGTTCGCGTCGATGCGACGCGACAAATCGTGCCGCGCCGGAATCGAGCAGAAGGAACGCGCGTCGTCGTTGAAGCCCGCGGTGTTGTAGATGCCTGCAGTTTCGGCCGTACGCCGGCGGTAACGGGTCATCCCTTCGATGCTGTCATGGAACCACCACGCGGGGCCCAGGCGGACGGCGGGATAGTGACCGGCAAGCGGAGCCAGCTCGCGAGAGTACGTCGACTCGTCCAGCGTGAAGAGGATGAGGCGCAGGCGCGCATCATTCCCATACGCGTTCAGGAGCGCGCGGAGGTTCTTCGTAAACTCCGTTGCTCGCGGGATGTCGCCGCCGACGTTCGCTCCATGCGAGTCGAACAATCGGCGGTTGTGATTGCGCAGCGCGCCGGCGTGAAGCTGCATAACGAGCCCGTCTTCGCAGGACATGCGCGCCATCTCCATCAGCATGTGTGCTTCGAAGATACGTTGTTCGGCGGCGTGAGCTTGTCCAGATAACGCCGTCGCGAAGAGGCGCGCTGCTATTTCGTCCGGCAGACGTTCTGTAAAAGGCTCCTCGACTCCATGATCGGTCGCAGTCGCACCCATGCCGCAGAAGAAGCTCCGTCGGTTTTGCAGCGCGCGCAAATATCCCGCGTAGTCTGTGATCGCCGCGCTCTGCGTCGCGCTCAGCTTCTCGAGCTCGGACGGCCACGACGGAGACGCGATCTGTAGCAGCGCATCCGGGCGAAAGGTCGGAATTACTCGTCCGCGCCAGCCGGATGAACGAATCGCCGCATGGCTCGTGAGCGGATCGGTCGCTGCGTCCGTCGTGGCGAGCACTTCGATGCTGAAGCGGTCGAACAGCGCGCGCGGCAAGAATTCGGGCGATTCGAGCTTTTCTCGAATCTCGTCGTAGATCAGCGGCGCGGTGTTGCCATCGAGCTTCGAGCGGACGCCAAAGACCTGGCGCAGCTGATAGTTCAGCCAAATCGCTGTGGGTGTGGCGCGGAAGTAGTGAAAGTGATCTCCGAGTAGCTGCCAGATTTTGCGCGGGTCCTTCTCGGCGGCACCGCCGTGCAGTGGCGCGAGACCAAGACGCGGAAGCGGAATCCCTAACGAGTACAGCATGCGAAGGATGTAATGATCCGGCAGGATCATGAGCGCGGTCGGCTCGGGGAAGGGTGTGTTCAGCGCCAGTGGAAGAGGATCGACGTGGCCGTGCGGACTCACGATCGGAAGGTCGTGCGTCTCCTCGAAGATCGAGCGCGCGAGACGACGGATACCAGGGTCGGCATCGAAGAAGCGATCTTGGTACAGCTCCAGGTCCTGGGCCGTCACATCGAGGGACGCGTCACGCATCGCTGCCTAACTAGACACCACTGAAGACGCTGAATCCGCCGTCGACCGGGATGACGGCCCCTGTGACGAAGGACGCAGCATCGCTGCACAGCCATTGAACAGCCCCTATCAGCTCCTCCGGTCGGCCGAAGCGCGCCATCGGTGTGTGCGCGAGGATGCGTTGCGAGCGCGCGGTGTGGCTGCCATCGGCGTTCAAGAGAACAGCACGGTTCTGCTCAGTCACAAAGAACCCGGGTGCGACGGCGTTCACGCGCAGACCGGAACCGTATCTGCGCGCGAGGTCCACAGCCAACCAACGAGTAAAGCTGTCGATCCCGGCCTTTGCGACGGAATAGCCTAACACACCGCTGAGAGCGTGCATCGAAGCCATGGACGAGATGTTGACGATCGCTCCCGCACGTTGCCGCGCCATCGCTTCGCCGAATATGAGCGACGGAATCAGCGTGCCGTGCAAGTTCAGCCGCAGCACTTCGTCGGTAGCGTCAAGCGGCACGTCGAAGACGGGGCGATCGTCATTTCGCGCACGAGCGACATTCCCACCCGCGGCGTTGACGAGGATGTCGATGCGCCCCCAAGCGCGGAGCAACTCATCGCGTGCCTCGCGCAGTTGCTTCTCGTGAAGCACATCTGCGATGACAGAGACCGCTTCACCACCAGCTCGGCGAATCTCGCTGACCTTGCCTGCTGCTGCGTCTGCGCGCCGGCCGAGAATTGCGACTCGTGCTCCGGCCGCCGCGAGGCCCGACGCCAACGTTCCGCCCAGCACTCCGTAGCCGCCGGTAACGACGGCCACGCGACCAGTCAGCGCGAGTAGGTCAGCAGACATGCGGTTCGTGAGTCGGTTGGCGGCCGGAGTATGGCGTCTCGCTGATTGTTTGGCGAGGCGCGCGATCCCGTGCCGATGCGAGCTAGCCGCTTCGCACTGCGAGTCACGTGTCACGCGCAAACGCCGTCGAGAACGAGGTTCCCCCGTTAGGCAACACCGCTGTCGCGCCATGAATGGGACGTGGAATTTGCTCCTGCGGCCCGTCGATCGTCGCCAGACGTGCCCGAACGCGTCGAGGTTGGCACCTCTGAGGGGAGGCTAGCCGACGACCTCAAAGACCTAAACCCGCGTCGGGCAAGGCCCTACGTGCGGCGCCGCTGGGTTGTGCGGCGGGGTGTAAAGGCTCAGATTGTCGTCGGCGCTGACGGGAGGGGAAGAGCATCTCGAACTGGGGCGAAGGAGTACCCTGAGACGTGAGCCAACAGCAGGTCTTTCGAGACGGGATCATGGAAATGATCCGACTCCGCGAGCAGCGGTTCCACGAGCACGCCTATCTCTTTGTGCTCGCGGCACTCGAGTTTCATCAGGCCCGTCTATCGACGCGCCGACACATCGACGGCCGCGAACTTGCACTCGCCTGTCGTGACCTCGCGATCGAGCGCTACGGAGTACTTGCTCGCAGCGTCTTGGAGCATTGGGGCATTTTCCGCTCAGCGGACTTGGGCGACGTGGTCTTCACCCTGGTCGATCTAGGATTGCTCATGAGTCAGGCCTCGGACACGCGGCTTGATTTTGTGGACGTGTTCGATTTCGACGGCGCCTTCGTGCAAGAGTATCCCTGGAGCACGGCCAATCTCACGTAAACGACACCTAACGAGCAGGCGGTTTTATCGATGACAGGAATTGCAGGTACAGCACAACTGGGGGAACTGCCTGGCTGCAGAAAATGCCAGAAGGGGACGTTGCTCCCGATGAGCGACTACGGCCGCGACGGCGCCCCGATCACCTTCAAGGCCTGGGTCTGCAGCAACCCCGACTGCGGCTTCAACATCCGCATCGACAACGG
>DATBKN010000248.1:0-3715 GCA_036555845.1 Gemmatimonadaceae bacterium
GTGCGCTCTGATGTCGCCGTCACTCGCAGGCGCGGCGATGTCACACTTTCATAGGAGGAATAGGGGATAGGGGGATAGGGGGATAGGGGGATAGGTGCACTAACGATCGACCTATCGCCTTCTCCTATCCCCTATCCTCCTATCCCCTATCCCCTATCCCCTAGTAAACGAGCATTAGCGGGTTTTCAATAAGCCGCTTGAGCGTCTGCAGGAACTTGGCGCCGGCCGCGCCGTCGATCACACGATGGTCACAGCTCATCGTGACCCGCATCCGGCGGCGTACGACGACGTTCTCGTTTTGCGCGACGGGTCGCGACTCGATCGCCCCGACGGCGAGAATTCCTGCTTCGGGCGGATTGATGATCGCCGTGAAATGCTCGATGCCGAACATGCCGAGGTTCGAGACCGTGAACGTCGAGCCTGTGTACTCTTCCGGCTTGAGCCGGCGCTCGCGCGCACGGCCCGCCAGATCGCGCGCCTCGGCAGCGATTTCAGAAAGCCGCTTCTGATCGGCGTCGAAGATGACGGGGGTTATGAGCCCCGCTTCCGTGGCGACCGCGATTCCGAGATGCACGCGATTCCAGAAGCGCATGGCGTCGCCTAACCAGTGCGCGTTCACCTCCGGATGCTGCGCCAGCGCAGTCGCAACTGCCTTGAGCACGATGTCGTTGAAGGAGACTTTGTACTCCTCACCCATCTGTGCCATCGCGCCGCGCATCTCCGCCACGCGCTCCATGTCGACTTCGGCCGTGAGATAGAACGTGGGAATCGGCCCGATGGACTCGACCAGCCGCCGCGCGATCGTCTTGCGGATCTGCGTGAGCGGGACATCGCTGTAGTCGGCATCGCTGCGGGGACGCGGCGCGCGAGGCGCTTGAGCCGCCGCCGCTGGTGCCGCGGCGCGGGCTGTTTCGATATCGCGCTTGACGATGCGTCCGCCGGGGCCGGTGCCGGAGACACTCGTTAGGTCCACGCCGCGCTCGGCGGCGAGTCGGCGCGCCAGCGGCGAGGACTTGGCGACCGAGGTCTGAGGTTTCGCCTCGGAGGTCCGAGACGGAGCCTGAGGTTGGACTTTCTCCGGGGCTGCTTCCGTTGGCGCGGCCGGCTGGGCGGTG
Source organism: Gemmatimonadaceae bacterium (assembly GCA_036555845.1). GTDB lineage: Bacteria > Gemmatimonadota > Gemmatimonadetes > Gemmatimonadales > Gemmatimonadaceae > DASYRX01. The sequence continues at coordinate 1,116 of DATBKN010000248.1, forward strand.
GCGGCCGACGCCGGTGGAGCTGGCGCGCTCTGGGCCTGTGCGCCGTCCTGTTTTTCCGGCGCGCCGGCTGTCAGGTCGTCGATCTTCTCGTCAGCGGCTGCGATGACACCGATCAACGTGCCTACTGGAGCCGTCGCGTTCTCCCCGATCAGTCGCTTGCGCAGCACGCCATCGCCGCGTGCGACGAGCTCCATGATCGCCTTATCAGTCTCTACCTCGGCAAGCACGTCGCCGGATGCGACCTTGTCGCCCTCGTTCTTCAGCCATTTGACGAGACGTCCTTCCTCCATGGTTGGAGAAAGCGCTTCCATGAAGACCTTGGTCGCCATTTCTCGCTCTTATGCGTCGAGGTACGACACCTTACGAACCGCCGCGACTACCTTGGGCACGTCTGGCTTCGCGGCCTTCTCGAGATTCTTCGCGTACGGCATTGGCACGTCGGCTTGTGTCACCCTAACGATTGGCGCATCGAGATCGTCGAAGCATTCGCGCTGAATGAAGTCGGAGATCGTGGCGCCGTAGCTCGACATCGGCCAGCCTTCTTCGAGCACGACCGCGCGATTCGTTTTCTGCACTGACTTCGCGATCGCTTCAGCGTCCATGGGGCGCAGCGTCCGCAGATCGACGATGTCGATCGAGACGTTGTCTTTCGCCAATACATCGGCGGCCTGCTGCGCGAGGATCACCGATTTTCCCCAGGTGATCACCGAGCAGTCGCCACCCTCGCGCTTCACCTCGGCTTGCCCGATGGGAACCACGTACTCCTCGTCAGGCACTTCGCCCTTTGTGTTGTACAGCATCTCACCTTCGAGGACGATCACCGGATTGTCATCGCGAATGGCGCTCTTGAGCAGACCTTTGCCGTCGCGCGGTGTTCCCGGTGCCACGACCTTGAGTCCGGGGATGTGACTGAGCCAGGACTCCCACGCTTGCGAATGTTGTGCAGCGAGTTGCAGAGCGGCCCCGTTAGGCCCACGAAAGACGATGGGGATATTGTATTGGCCGCCCGACATGTACAGCATCTTCGCCGCGGCATTCACCACCTGATCCAGTGCCAGCAGCGCGAAGTTCCACGTCATGAATTCGACGACGGGGCGCAATCCAACCATTGCTGCGCCGACGCCGACGCCGGCGAAGCCAAGCTCGGTAATCGGCGTGTCGACGACACGCATTTCACCGAACTCCTGCAGTAAGCCGCGCGAGACTTTGTACGCGCCTTGATAAACACCGACTTCTTCGCCCATGAGGAAGACGCGGTCGTCGCGTGCCATCTCTTCGCGCAGTGCCGCGTTCAGTGCATCGCGATACGTGAGAACCGCCATAACGAGTGACGCTTACGATTCGAGGTACACGTCTTCGTACAACGCGTCGAGCGGCGGCTCAGGCGAAGCATCGGCGAAGTCCCACGCATCCTGCACGACTGCCTTGACCGATTCATCCAGTTCGGTGAGCTCAGCCTCGCTCAGCTCTCCGGCTTGCATCAATCGATCGCGCAGGACGGCGATGGGGTCGCGTTTGCGGTACTCCTCGAGCTCTTCCTTGGTGCGATAGGTGCCGCTCACGGCGTCCGACATCGAGTGACCCATGAAGCGATATGTGCGCACCTCGAGGAGCGTGGGAATGGATTCGGTGCGGGCGCGTTGCACGGCCTCAGCCACCTTGGCCCGCACTGCGAACACATCCTGTCCGTCGACGACGTCTCGCGGCATGTCGTACGCCGCGCCGCGCATGTAGATGTCGTTGATGGACGATGCGCGTTCGAGCGCGGTGCCCATCCCGTAGCGGTTGTTCTCGATGACGTAGATGACTGGCAGCTTCCAGAGCGCAGCCATGTTGAGCGCTTCGTGAAAGGCGCCGGTATTGACGACGGATTCGCCCATGAAGCAGAGACACACCTGATCGTTGCCGCGATACTTGATGGCGAAGCCGATGCCGGTGCCTAACGGGACATGCCCGCCCACGATGCCATGACCGCCGAGGAAGTTCAGGTTGCGGTCGAAGAGGTGCATCGACCCGCCTTTGCCGCGCGAACAGCCGTCGCTGCGGCCGAACAGCTCCGCCATGACGGCGCGCGGAGGGATGCCGCGCGCGAGGGCCTGCCCATGGTCGCGGTAGGTCGTGATGACATAGTCGTCGTCACGCAGCGCCGAGATGGCGCCCGTGCCGCACGCTTCCTGGCCGATGTACAGGTGGCAAAAGCCGCCGATCTTGCCTAACGCATACGCCTCGGCGCAACGTTCCTCGAAGCGACGCTGCAGCAGCATGGAGCGGAGCAGGTCGCGGCGCATGTTGCGATCGGTGCCGGCGAACGAATCAGACGTGGCCGGCTCGCGCGAGCCGGCTTTCGCGGGTTGTGACTTTGCGCGCGGGCGCTCCTTCGACGCCGAGGTGGCCACGAGAGGCTGCCTAACGGGCTAGACGCCGGCGGCCTGGACTTGCTCCCAGGCGTGATAGCTGGAACGTACCAGAGGGCCCGACTCCACGTGGCGGAAGCCCATCGCGCGCCCGGCGTCTCCCAGCGCACGGAATTCCTGCGGCGTGTAGTAGCGGTCCAGCGGCAGGTGATCCGCGGACGGGCGCAGGTATTGGCCTAACGTGAT
>DATBKN010000249.1:0-5352 GCA_036555845.1 Gemmatimonadaceae bacterium
GGATCATCCCCGCGGCATTGAAGGCGTCCATGAAACCTTTGAGGGTGAAGTTCGCTCCCTGCTGCCGCGCCACGTCGCCCATCAACTGCTCGATCTGGATCTTGCCGATTATGTAGCTCGTTCCGTAGCTGGGCTGTTGCAGGTAGAGATGCTGCTCTCCGCGGACGGTGCCGCCGTCTTTGCGCAGCCAGCCACGCGGCGTCTGTGACGAGGCAAAGTTGACAGCATCCTCCATCGTGAATTCGTTGGCGTGCATCCGGAGGTCGCCTAACGCGCGCGCGGCGCGTTGCGCCAGCAGGACCCAGATCAGCTCGCGTGAGCGCGGCCGAGCGTCGAAGAGTCCCACGTGCATCATCATTTCTTCCATGGCTGTCGCCATGCCTTCGGCGCGGTCATCGAAGATGTTGTAAAGCAAGGGGCCGCGCCGGATCACGCTCGCGTGAGGTTCTTTAGCCATGCGCGCGAGATCGAACCAGTGATAGCCGTGCGTGCGCATAACGACGGGGTCGCGATAGTCCGCTTGCGTGAAGAACTCGCGCAGGCTGTCAGGGACTCCGCCGCTGTACGTCCCGATGCGCGCGCGCAGCGCGGCATCCATGTAATCGCGGATCGTCACCACGTCGTGATCGGCGAGGAACTTCATGTACTCCGTGACGGCGGCGTTGAAGCGCCGAGTGTGTTCCTCGGCACTGGCAACGAGCTGCTGCGTTGGAAGCGCGCGATTGCGCTGTTCTTCGAGACGCAGCGACGCGTTCGCGCGCGCCAGCTCACTGCGCATGATGCCAACCTGCTCCTGCCACGAGATTGGGATGAGATGGACGTTGGCCAGGTACCAGTCGTAGTCGGCTACACCGACGCCCGATGGCTCGCTCTTGGATGCAGCCTGCGATTCGAGCCACACCACGAACGAATCCGTGGCTGCCCGGGCGCGCCTAACGTCTTGGGTAAGGTCTGCGTTGGCGGCCACTGCACTGTCGAGCGCCACCAGATCTTGGCTCTGAGCCTTGAGAGAGCTGATACCGGCGATCCAGAGATCGCGCGCATTGCCAGTCAGGTTCTCTCGCGCGTGACGAAGCACGCTGGGAACACCCTTCAGCTTCGAGCCCAGATCGGTGGCCTGCTCGGCGGACAAGGGGAACTGGTAGGTCCATAACTCGATCGCCCCCGACGCGACGGGACCCTCGCGCGCAGGTACGTCGCTTTGCGAGGGGAATATCGAGACGTAGAAGGCCGGATTGCGCGCCCACGGCTTGAGCACGCGATGGTCGAACTCCATCCCGTTCATCTCGGCCCTAACGATATGATAGTCGACTTGCTGCGGGATCGACCAACCACTCGTGTCCATCGCGGCGAGGCGGCGCTGGTACGTGAGTAAGTCGTGCTGCTGCGCCGTCATGGCTGACGCGGAGTAGTCCGCGACACCATCGACGAGCTTTGGCTTTTGGAACGCTCTCCATTCGTTGAAGAGCGTCACGAGGTCGTCGTACTTGTTTGTACGCGGCGCTGTGTCCGGCGTGCATCCGGACACCGCGATCATGGCGAGCGCAACGTAGCTGAGAGAAGTTCTCATAAGTGGTACCGCGGAGTAACGCGGACCAACGCGGACAATGCCGGACAACAATTGAAAGAAACCCACGAGACTTGGCAATGCAGCGAGGGAGGTTGCTTCCGCTCAGCGGCCGTGTCTCCGCGTTCGTCCGCGGTGGTGCTTTTGACCTACTGCAGGTCGTTTACCTCGGCAGCCACCAACTCGCCTTCACGAGCCAAATATTGTCCGGCCGCGAGTCGAAGAGCCCGTTCCAATCTCGTGAGAACTCGAAGTTGCCTAACGGGATGCTGTTGCTGCGGCTGTGCGTCCAGGCAACATACAAAACAGATCCGGGGCGATATTCCCAGCGGAACAGTGCACTGCCGCGCAGCGAACGGAAGTTGAAGTCCGGATCCGGGATGACGAAGTTGCGCGCCGGTCCGCTCCCGTCCGGATCGATCGTGTACTGCGTGCTGCCGCTCGCATCCGTCTGCGCGGTGATAGTCCCCTTATGCTTGCCGTAGATGCTGAAGCCTGCCTGACGCGGCGCGTTGAATTCCTTGAAGTCGTGGAAATCGCCGCTTGCGATCAGTGGTTGCGCGTACATCTCGAACGTCATCGTTGGCGAGAACGTGAGGTTCACGCGCGTATCAAGCGCAATTTGCTTCTGGTCGAGACCCGAGACGACGTAGCGCGAACCATAGAAATTGGTCGCCGTCGAGTCAGGCACAGCCGTCACGTACTGGAACAACGCCCCCGACGCATCCCAGGAAGGACCCACGGACATCGTCACGCGCGATGAAGGTCGGTAGCGCATGAAGATCCCGAGGTTAGTGCCCCAGCCTCCGGAGTTGTTCGTCGCGAAGCCGGCATTGGTTTCAACGCCTAACGGCTTGCGGAAATCACTGGACACACTCATCTGGAAGAAATCGCCGCCGAGCCGCTTGACGACCGGGCCTCCGCGCAACAGGCGATCGTCCATGACGGCGGGGCGCAGGATATAGAACGCGCTGTATCGCCAGAACTGCGGCGTCGTACTCGAGATGAAGAAGTGCGCTTGTGCGTCGGTCAGGTCGCCGTCGTAATTCTGCTGTCGCTGACCGCCCGTGATGATGCTGAAGTCGCGATACCATTTGCCAGGCTTGGACCAGTATCGGAACAGGTTGGCGTTTTACCACAGGTAGTCGGCGCGCTGCAGCAACGCCACGTCATTGGTTTCGAAGCCGGGCGTGCGTGCGTTGACAGTGGTTTCCCACATCCAGTTGCCGGCATCCTTCGAGAGCCGCGAATAGAATCCGCCGCCGCGCATCGTTGTAGCCGTCGAGTCGAGCGCGTCGCTGAAGAAGCCGCCAGTGCCGCGCGCGTCGCGGTCCGGCCGCTGATAGTATCGGGCGCTGGACAGCTGTCTCGCATAGACGACGCGTGGATCTCCCTCGAGGTTCGAGATTGCGGTGACGCCACTCCAGCTGTACGTGCGGTTCTTCCATGAATACGACCAGTCGGCGCCGATGACTTCTGCGTGCTTCGCCAAACGCGGAGTGAACGCTTCATCCAGGTTCCGTGTGACGGACGATAGAATGCCCCCGAGCACGAATGCTCCCTGCTTCAGGTCCTTGCGCACTCGGCCGACGAAATAATTTGCGAGCGGTTCCACGACGCGCTGGGTGCGCGAGCCGTCCGCCAGCTGCACTGTCGCCTCTGCTCGGTTCGTCACGGCATCCATGAGGCCGATCGTCCACCCGTTGGCAGTACGGCCCGTGATCTTGCCGGCGCCGAGGATCGTGGTTGCGTCTGGAACGTCGGCGAACGGACCTGAGGCGTACGCGAGATCGGCGCCCGTTGGGGCGCGGCCAACGCGCCGCGAGTAGAACGCGCTCAGGGACGACACGTTGCTGCAGAAGAAGCAGCTGAAGCCGCCGAAGCCGAAGACGCCGGAGCTGGCCACGAAGAACGGGCGCCGTTCAGGGAAAGAGGTCTCGAAGGCCGTCAGGTTCACGACGGCCGGATCGACTTCCACCTGGCCGAAATCGGGATTGAACGTCGCATCCAGCGTTAGGTTCGAGCTCAGGAGGTACTTGAGATCGAGTCCGGCGCGCATGGACTCTTCGCCGCCGGAGTTGAACGGGTCGTTAGGCTGACTCGCCAGGTGCGAGGACTTGGCGGCAACGTACGGCAAGAGCTCGAGGTGTCGCGCGGCCTTGCGGATCTCCACGCCATCGAGATGGCCGAAACGATTTGGCCCGCCCGGCTCGTTCTTGCGCCAGAAGGCCCACTGCTGCAGCTCGTTGCGACGCTGAATGTAGCGCCGCAATTGCAGACCCCAGGTTTGTTTGGGCTCGCTGCCGAAGCGCAGCTGATTCAGCGGGATACGTATCTCGGCGGTCCAGCCCTCGGCATCGATGCGCGTCGCAGCTTGCCAGATCGGGTCCCAGCCCGAATCGCAACAGGAAAGACCAATTCCGAGCTGATCGCTCTTGGAACCGGAGGGGTTGAGGTCGAAGAATGCGCGTCCCAGATGGTCGTGGAAGCCGTCGATGACGACTTCGATGTAGTCGGAGCTGAAGTCTTCGTCGCGCCTAACGAGGCGTGTGGTGACGCCGGCTGCTCCCTTGCTGTCGCTGAGCTTTGCGTACACATAAAGCGCGTCGTCGTCGATGAGGAAGCGAAACTCTGTGCGCTCGGTCCCGGGCTTCCCCTCGTCCGGGTCTGTTTGCAGGAACTCCGTGACCGGTTGCGCCGCGGCCCATGCGGAGTCATTGAGCACGCCGTCGATCAAAATGGGGCCCGCGCGCGGCGCGGCGCGTGCTGTCGGGACCGGCACTTCGTGGCCGCGATCCGCCGGACGACCATTGCCCACGCCTTGTGGCGCCTGTGCCGCCAGCGCGCATGGAATCGTTAGGCAGGCGAGCGCGGCAACGCGCAGGCGACGCGATGACAAGACAGATGACATCGGCTAAATGGAGACGGGTGTCTTTCCGAGGCGAAGTGCTAAGTTTTTAGCAAGGTGCTAGATTCTTAGCATACGCGCCGCGTTTTGCAAGGGGATCTTTTTTATCCGACTGCGATCCCTCTTAGACGCCTCCAGGCGCCAAAACGATCACACCCGTGGGAAACTCACCATCCGACAGCTGTCGGACTCCGCGTTAGGGTTCGCGGAATTGCTTCGGCGGCAGAGTCTGCAAGAACATAAAGATCGAGCGCAGCTCGCCGTCGGACATTTTGCCGAAGGATTTCCACGGCATATTCTCGGACAACATCGTTCCTGCCGGCCGTTTCCCTTCACGCATCGCCCGAAGAAAGTCAGCCTCACTGTAATGTCCGATGCCGGTCGGTGTGATGTTTGCCGCGAGCGGATCATTGGGGCCGAAAGCGGGGCCGCCGGAGAACGAGTTGCCGTGACAACCCTGACAGCCTCCGATTGACGCCAGATAGCGCCCGTGGGCGACGCCCGTCGTCGTATCGACCGAAGCGACGTGCGGAGTGTGCGCGGTCGTATCCGCAGCGAGTGCAATCTGTCCGAGACCCAGTACGGCGCGCCCGATGATGCGCAGCTTCGCGGGCGGCACCGCGCGGTCGACCGGTGGTATTTGCCTGAGATACGCGATCATCGCCGTCATGTCCTGATCCGAAATCGCGTGAAAGACCTCGCTCGGCATGACCATGAGCGAGGTGCTGTCGCGCCTAACGCCGTGTCGAATGGCGCGTTCCCACTCGGCGTCGCTGAGCGGCGGATTGCGGCCGCCCTGGCCGCGTGTGAGGTTCGGCGCGGCAAATAGCGCAAACGGACCGGCATCGGCGAAGACCTTGCCGCCCAGATCAGCGCC
>DATBKN010000250.1:0-1753 GCA_036555845.1 Gemmatimonadaceae bacterium
ATTCGGCTTCGTGCTCGGCAACACGGAGCCCAGCGTCACGGCCGGAGTGATCAGCGCGACCGGACGCAACCTCACGGCGCGATCCGAGGGTGGTGGCGTCTATCTGGACATGATCCAGACCGACGCGGCAATCAATCCAGGGAATTCCGGGGGCCCACTCGCCAATGCGACGGGCGACGTGATCGCTGTGAACAGCTCCATCTACTCGCCCAGCGGCGGCTCTGTCGGACTCGGCTTCGCAATCCCGATCAACCGCGCTCGACGCGTTGTGGAAGACCTCGTCGAGCACGGGAGGGTGCGGCGTCCGTACATCGGCGAGAAGCTGCGGCAGGTCAACTCGACGAATCCGCGCGATGCGCTCAACGCGGGCGTCGTCGTGAGCGAGGTGGTGCCCGGCTCACCGGCGGACAAGGGCGGGCTTCAGCCTAACGATCGCATCGTATCGGTGAACGGGCGTCCGGTGCGCAATATCTTCCAATGGGAAGCCGAGCGCTTGAATCAGCGCGTTGGTGATCGCGTGCCGCTTGTCGTGGAGCGCGCCGGGCGTCAAGTGACGCTCAATGTTCTTATCGGGGACCTGCCAGAAGTGAGCGCGAGCCGAGTCACGGTGCTCAGCCAGATCGAGCTCGTAACGCTCACGCCAACGATTCGCGGCGACCGAGGCATTCGCGCCGCGCGCGGGGCCCTCGTCGTGAACGTCACAGACCGCGTGCGCGGCGAAATCGGACTGGAACCGGGCGATGTGATCGTTCAGGTCAACAATACGCAAGTGACGACAGCAGCCGACGTCGACAAAGCCGTCGCGTATTACAGCCAGCGCAACATGCAGATGCGGCTGTTCATCGAGCGCCAGGGCTTCGTTTACACGACGGATTTCTTTACGGTGCGATGACGACTCACGAGACGTATACCTCGCCGCTCAGCGAACGCTACGCCTCGCGCGCGATGCTCGAGCTCTGGTCGCCACAGCGGAAGTTCGGGTTGTGGCGTCGCCTCTGGCTCGCTCTCGCCGAAGCGGAGCGTGAGCTCGGCGTAGGAATCCCGGATGAAGCGATTGCGCAGATGCGCGCGCATCTGGATGATATCGACTTCGCTGCCGTGGCAGCCTACGAAAAGCGCTTTCGCCACGACGTGATGGCGCACGTGCATGCATTCGGTGATGTCGCGCCGGCAGCCAAGCCGTTCATCCACTACGGAGCGACGTCGGCGTTCGTCACGGACAACACCGACCTGTTGCTGATGCGCGAGGGGCTGGGACTGTTGCGTCGCAAGGCGATGACGACGATCTCTGCGCTGGCCGATTTCGCACGCCAGTGGCGCGCCGAGCCCACGTTAGGCTACACGCATCTGCAGCCCGCTCAGCTCACGACCGTCGGCAAACGCGCGACGCTGTGGATGCTGGATCTCGTGCTCGACGTCCAGGACCTCGACTATCGTGTGCGGACGCTTCCGCTCCGCGGCCTGAGGGGTACGACGGGAACGCAAGCCAGCTTCCTGGAGATTTTCGACGGCGACCATGCCAAGGTGCGCGCGCTGGACGAGCGAGTGACGCGCGAGATGGGCTTCGCGGCATCGATTCCTGTCTCTGGCCAGACGTACACTCGGAAGATCGACGCGCAGGTGCTCGGAGTCGTCGCGGGACTCGCGGCGAGCGCGGCAAAGTTCGCGGGCGACTTGAGGCTGCTGCAGGCATTCGGCGAAATCGAAGAGCCGTTCGAGAAGGAGCAAATCGGCTCGTCGGCAATGGCGTACA